>DAHWHV010000070.1 GCA_027335545.1 Clostridia bacterium | reverse complement strand
ATGGCGAGCCAGCCACCGGCGCCCGCCAGCAGCAGCCGACCCGTGCCGGTGGAGAACAGGGGGGCTTCGAAGCCGGGATACACCTGGCGCAAGAACATCAGCAGCAGGGGGGGGACCGCGACCAGCATGTTCGCCTGCCAGCGCCCGGAGGCCGTCGCGGCACGCATGGCCGCCGCGCCCTCCCTCCGCTCGCGCAGCGTGCGCCCGAGCCCGTCCAGGGCCGGGGTCAAGCCAGAGCCGGCTCCCTGGTTGAGGCGGATCGCCGAGACCAGCAGCCCCACCTCGGGCAGCGGCAGCCGTTCCCGCAGCAGTGCCAGGGCCTCGCTGAGACCCAGGCGGTCCGCGTCCCCGACGACCCGCAGGAGCTCGGGCCCCAGCAGGCCGCGGCTGGCCACGGCCACCTCCAGCAGCGCCTCGTACGGGACCATGCCGGCGGCGAGGGCCCCCTGCAGGGCCGCCGCCACGCGCTCCATCTCCACGGCGATCGCCTCGCGCCGCCGCGTCGCCAGGCGGTCGACCCAAAGCACCGGTGCCCACAGGCCGCCGAGGACCGCCACCGCGGACACCCACCCCGGACCGGCGACCATCGTCGCCAGTGCCCAGGAGGCGACGGCCCCGATGGCCGCGGCCACAACGACGGCCTGCACGCTGGTCGAGATCCCGCCCTCCCGCAGGCGGCGGTTCAGGTAGGAAAAGGGGAAAGGCAGGCGCGGCCTGGGGGTCGCCCTTGGAGCCCGCCGGGGCACCCCATCCTGCGCCGCCCGCTGCGCGTCCCCCGCCAGCGCCCGCCACGCCCGCCCGAAGCGTGTGCGCCACCACGCCGCGGCGGCGAGCAACAGGGCTGTGACCGCCACGGCCACCGCGACCAGCAGAACACCCAAGCGCCTCACCCCCTCTGCCGTCCGCAGCCGGCATCCAGGCGCCTCCTCAGGCCAGCACCCCGGCGCCGCCTGGAGTCTCCCCCCACGCCGGGACCTCCCCGGTCGGGAGCAAATGGCCACCTTCCCAGCGATAGAGGCTGCGGAGCCTGGGTTCCCCGCGCCCGTCCGACCCCTCGACCGCCACGATCTCGTCCAGCCGCCGGTGCGACCCGTCACGGCACACCTGCACGATCACCTTGAGCGCGCTGGCCGCGATGTCCTGGATCGTGTCCCGGCTGGAGGCCAACCCGCCCGAGGCCCGGAGCGCCGTCGCCTGGAGGAGGCGATGGAACACCTCTCGGGGGGAGTTGGCGTGGATCGTCGTCAATGAGCCGTCGTGGCCGGTGTTCATCGCCAGCAACATGTCCAGGGCCTCGATGTCCCGCACCTCCCCGACGACGATGCGATCCGGCCGCATGCGGAGGGCGTTGACGACCAGGTGCTGGATGCTCACGCCCCCGCTCCCCTCCGGATTGGGGGGCCGGGCCTCCAGGCGGACCACGTGGGCCAGCCTGGGCTGGAGTTCGGCCGCGTCCTCGATGAACACGACGCGCTCGGTGGCGGGAATGAAGGCGGAGAGCGCCCCCAGGACCGTGGTCTTCCCAGACCCGGTCCCCCCGGAGACGATGAGGTTGCGCCGGTGCCGGACACACCAGGCGAGAGCCACCCAGGGTGGCGCCTGCGCCGGATAGGGACCATCGAGGTCGGGGTCGGTCCAGCGGCAGTCGGCACCGAAGGCGCCGGCCGCCACCAGCCCCTGGAGCGTGAAGGCGCGTGGGAAGCGCCGGACGGTCAGCGTCGTTCCCAGCAGCGAGACAGGGGGGCGCACGGCGTTCACGCGCGACCCGTCGCGCAACCGGGCGTCGACCGTCGGGTGGGCCACCGAGAACGAGCGCCCCAGCGGCGCGACGATGCGCTCCACCAAGGCCTGCACGGAACGGTCGTCCCGGAAGCGGACGTCGGTGAGGTCGAGATGCCCGGCCCGCTCGACGTAGACCTGGTCGGGACCGTTGACCATCACCTCGGTGACCTCCGGGTCATCCAGGAGGGGCTGCAGGGGGCCCAGACGCCCGCCGAGGCTCTGCAGAACCTCCTGTTGGATGCCCTCGAGCTGCGCGCGGGCCAGACCGCCCGCCTCGGCGGCGACCAACGTCCGGACCAGGGCCGCCTGCTGTTGCGGGCCCAGCTCCCGCCCCTCCTCGGCGAGGCGGGTGATGACCCGGCGGATCACCCCCTGCTCCGGTCCAGCCTCGGCCTCCGGCTCCAGCCCGAGAAAGCCGCCCCCCCTGGCCGGGGGGTCCTCCGCAGCGCGTTGCCGCGCGGAGCCGACCCCCGGGGCGGACGGCCGCGGGGACCCGCGGCCGTCCGCCCCGGGG
>DAHWHV010000068.1 GCA_027335545.1 Clostridia bacterium | reverse complement strand
TCGGCGATCTCCCGCGGCAGGAAGCGGTGGGACATGACCTCGCCCTGCTGGGTGATGCGCAGCCGCCCGTGCAGCGTCTCGGGGGGCTGGGCCCGGATGGCCCGGCCCAGCGGTCCGCCCCCGCGCCCCAGGGCGCCGCCGCGCCCGTGGAAGAAGGTCAACTCCACGCCGGCGGCCGCGGCCACGGCGGCCAGTTCCCGCTGGGCGCAGTCCAGGGCCCAGTTGGCGCTGAGGTAGCCGCCGTCCTTGGTCGAATCGGAGTAGCCGAGCATGACCTCCTGCCGACGGCCGCGGGCGGCCACCTGCAAACGGTAGGCGGGGTGCGCCAGGAGGTCGGCGAGCATCGCGGCCCCGCCGCGCAGGTCCTCGATCGTCTCCACCAGGGGGGCGATGTCCAGGCGGCTCCACCAGCGCGGGCCGCCCACCGCGCCATCCGGGTCGGCCGCGGGCCCCGCCGCCGGCCGGTCCTCCCCCCGCTGGGCCGGGTCCCAGCCGCAGAGGCCGGAGCCCAGGGCCAGGAACAAGACCTCCAGGACGTCCTCGACGCCGTGGGACATGCTGATCACATAGGGGCCGATCGCCTCCGGGCCCAGGGTCTCCTGGGCCCAGCCCATCACCGCGAAGGCGCCCCAGACCTGGGTGGACTCCGGCGACAGCCGGTCCCGCCAGGGGGTCGGGGGCGCCCAACCCCCTGGCCGCAGCAGGGCCGCCAGCACCTCGGCCTGGTGGGCGGCGTCGGCCCCCGCGTAGTCCGCGCACACCCCGGCGGCGGCCAGGGCCTCGGCGACCGCCCGCTCGTGCCGGCCGGAGTGCTCGCGCAGGTCCATGGTGGCCAGGTGGAAGCCGAAGAGGCGCACCCGCCGCAGCAGCGGCTCCAGCACGGCCGCGGCCAGGCGTTCGCCGCCGTGCGCCCGCAGGCTGCCCCCGATGCGCTCCAGGTCCGCGGCAAAGTCCGCGGCCCGGGCGTAGCCGGGGTCGGCGCCCAGCGGCGGGGGTGGATCCGCCGTGCCGCCGGGCTCGGGCTCCGCCTGGGCCCCGAGCGCGCCGAGGGTCACCTCCAGACGGCGGTACACGAAGAAGAGCTTGCGCCGGTAGGGCTCCTCCAGGTTGCGCCCCGCCATGAAGGCGGCAAAGGCCGGCATCTCCCGCTCGTCGCGCTCGATCGAGGACAGCAGTTCCGCGGAGGCCGGCTGCAGCGTGGCGCTGCTGCTGAGCCTGTGGGCGACGGACGCCACGGCGCGCAGGTACTTGCTGAGGACCAGCCGCTTCTGCAGCACCAGGGCCTGGCGCGTCACCTCCGGGGTGACGTAGGGGTTGCCGTCGCGGTCGCCCCCGACCCAGGTGCCGAAGCGAACGACGCCCTCCGCGCTGAAGCGGGCCCCGGGGTACGCCGCGCCGAGGGCGGCCTCCAGCTGCCGCCCCACCTCCGGCAGGGCGTCAAAGAGGATGTCGTCGAAGTAGAAGAGGTTGTTCTTGACCTCGTCGATCACGCTGGGCGGCGAACTGCGCAGTTCGTCGGTCTGCCAGAGGGCCGTGATCTCCGCCAGCAGGGCCTGGCGCAACGCCGCTCGGCCCGCGGGGCTCTGCAGTTCGCGCTCGCTGCGCCACAGCAGGGCGTGGATCGCCTGGTACTTCTCCAGGACCGTCCGCCGCACGTTCTCGGTCGGGTGGGCCGTGCTGACCAGGTCGACGCGCAGCGCCGCGAGGCGCTCGGCGACCACGGCCGCCGACAGGCCACGCCCCCGCAGATCCGCCGCCAGCTCGGCGAACGACTCCTCCTGGGGGCCCTCGCGCTCGGGCCGGCATTCGTGGTCGAAGCGGCGGCGGATGCGGTGGTGCTGCTCGGCGATGTTCACCAACTGGAAGTAGATGGCGAAGGCGCGGACGATGGCCACGGCCCGCTCGAGCCCCAGGGCGTCGATGCGCCGCCGCAGCGCCGCCGCCCCGCCCGGGGTGTGGGCCGCGCGCAACCGCTTGCAGGCCCGGCGGATGCTCTCGACCTCGGCCAGCAGTTCTGGCCCGCCCTGTTCGCGCAACACCTCGCCGAGCAACTCGCCCAGCAGGTGGATGTCGCGGCGCAACCGCCGCGCCGCCCCGGATCCAGCACCCCGACCCGGGCCCCCCGCCGCTTCCATCAACTCCAGCGACTCCGCCGACTCCACCGCGCGCCACCCTTCCCTTCGCGCTCGCTGCAGGGGCGGGGACATGCGGGGGCCGCTGGGGCCCCTGCCGCTGCATGCCCCCGCGCGGTCCCCCGCGGCCGTGGGCCTGGCGGCCCGACCCCCTGCCCCGCCCGACCCCCCGCCCCGGCCTGACCCCCCGCCCCGGGC
>DAHWHV010000060.1 GCA_027335545.1 Clostridia bacterium | reverse complement strand
CCCCGGGGGGGAGCGGTGCTGCGCCGCTCAGCCGCCGCTCGTCCCGTTCCCCTTCTTCCCCTGGACCAAGGCCTCGGGCAGGACGACGCTGCGCACCTGCTCCATCGACGGCAGCCCGCGCAAGGCCGTGAGCGCCTCGGCGTCCACCGGGTCGTCGACACAGAGGACCATCACCGCGGCGCCGCGGACGGACCGACGTCCCACCAGCATGGCGGCGATGTTGACGCCGGCGCGGCCGAGCACGCTGCCCACATGCCCGATCAGCCCGGGCCGGTCCTGATGCCGGGTCACCAGCATGTAGCGGGTCGGGGCCATCTCCAGGGGCATGCCGTCCAGGTCGGTGACGCGCAGCGTCCCGTCGGCGGCCACGTGCCCGCCCACGGTGCGCTCGCCCCCCCCGGCGCGGACCCGTACCAGCAGGGAACGGGCGGGCGCATCGCTCCCCTGCGCGGAGGTGACCCGCACGCCGTGCGCCGCGGCGACGCTGCGCGCGTTGACGAGATTGACGGGGTCGTCGACCACGTCCGCCATCATGCCCCGGAGCACCGAGGAGGTGACCCACTCCCCGCCGCGCCCCGGCAACTCGGGGGAGAGGATCTCCACCTCGCCCAGCCGGCCGGCCATGGCCTGCACGTACAGCCGGCCGAGCAACTCCCCCAGGGGGACGAGGGACTGCACGGCTTCCCAGTCGCGCTCGGAGAGCGCAGGCAGGTTGACCGCCGTCTGCACCGGTGCCCCGGCCAGGACGGCGCGCACATAGCGCGCCACCTCCAGCGCCGAGGTCGACTGCGCCTCCCGCGTGCTCGCCCCCAGGTGCGGAGTGGCGATCACGTTCGGCAGGTGGACCAGGGGGTTGTCCTGGGCCGGCTCCTCCTCGAAGACGTCCAGCGCCGCCCCGCCCAGGTGCCCGCCCTGCAGGGCGCCAAGGAGGGCGCGCTCGTCGATGATGCCGCCGCGTGCGCAGTTGAGGACGAAGGCCCCCGGCTTCATCGCCGCCAGTTCGGCGGCGCCGATCAGCCCGCGCGTCTGCGGCGTCAGCGGGGTGTGAACCGTCAGCACATCGCAGGCGGCGACGACCTCCGAGACCGAGAGGAAGCGGATGCCCATGGCCTCGGCGCGGTCCGCGGGTAGGAAGGGGTCGTAACCGCACACGGCCATGCCGAAGGCCTGGGCCCGGCGGGCCACCTCCTGGCCGATGCGCCCGAGGCCGACCACCCCCAGCGTCTTGCCGCGCAGTTCCGTCCCGACGAAGGCCTGGCGTTCCCAACGGCCGGCGCGCAGGGAGGCGACGGCATCCGGGATGCGCCGCGCCAGGGCCAGCAGCAGGGCGAAGGTTTGCTCCGTCGCCGCGATGGTGTTGCCGTCGGGGACGTTGACCACCACGATCCCCCGCGCCGTCGCGGCCTCCACGTCGATGTTGTTGACCCCCACGCCGGCGCGCCCGACGACCTGCAGGCGGCGGCCCGCGGCCAAGACCTCGGCGGTGACCTGCGTCGCGCTGCGTACGACGAGGGCGTCGCAGTCCGGGATCAGGCGCAGCAGCTCCTCCGGGGTGCAACCGGGGTGGCGGACCACCTCGTGCTCGGCGGCGAGCAACGCCAAGCCCTCTTCATCGATCATCTCCGTCACGAGCACGCGCGCCACCTGGCCACCCCCCAAATCCTCGTAGGGCCTTGTCCGCCCGCGGAGCGGCGAGACCTCCGGCCCACCCCGCCGCCCGGGTGCGGGGCCGGGGCCTCACGCACGGCGCCCCCTGTGACCGGCGAGCCCGCGAACCCCCCCGTTGCCGCTGCGGAGCCCCGCCCCTCGCGGTGAGGGGTGCTTGGCGGTGGAGCCTCGCTTGGCGGCGGAGCACCGCTCCCCGCCGGGGAGCCTCAGCGCAGGCCCTCGCGTGCCGCGGCCAGTTCGGCGGCCGGCCCGGCCTTGCCGCCCTCGACCACACCGTCCAGCAGGTGGAAGAAGCGGACCAGATCCCTCACCGGCAGGCCCGTCATATGCCCGATGCGCACCATCTTCCCCCGCAGCGGACCCATGCCCCCCGCGACGGTCGCGCCGTGGCGGGCGAGCCCAGCGGAGAGGGAAGTGAAGTCCAGGCCCTGCGGGAGGAGGGCGGCCGTCACCGTGGGCGAGGCGTCCGCCTCGCGGGTCAGCAGGGGGAAGCCGGCGGCGGGGAACGCCGCGCGGGCGACCGCCCGCATCGCGCGATGGCGGGCGAAGACCGCCGGCAGGCCCTCCGCCAGGATGCGGCGGAGGGCGGCGTCCAGTTCGTACCACAGAGAGACGGCCGGGGTGTACGGCGTCTCCCCGTGTTCGGCCATCTCCCGGTATGGGCCCCAGTCCCAGTAGGAGCGGGGCAGCGTGCTCCGCCGCGAGGCCTCCAGGGCACGCGGCCCCACCGACAGCATCCCGAGGCCGGGCGGCGTCATCAGGGCCTTCTGGGAGCCCGCGATGACCACGTCGCACCCCCAGGCGTCGGTGCGCAGGTCGGCGCCCCCGAGCCCGCTGACGGCGTCGACCAGCAGTAGCGCCTCCGGGGCCTCCCGGCGGATGGCCGCGGCGACGGCGGGCAGGTCGACGAGCACCCCCGTCGAGGTCTCGTTGAACGTGACCAGCACCCCGCGGAAGCCCCGCCGGTCCTGGCGCAGGTGCGCACCGACCGCGTCGGCGTCCAGGCTGCGGCCATATTCGACGGGGAGGCGCTCCACGTCCAGCCCGAAGGCCGCGGCCACCTCCGCGAAACGCTCGCCAAAGGCGCCCATGGGCAGGGAGAGCACGCGGTCACCGGGGCTGAAGCAGTTGACCACGGCGCACTCAAGCACACCGGTCCCCGACGAGGGCCAGATGAACACATCGTGGCGGGTCTGGAACACCTGCTGCAACTGCGGCGTCACGCGGTGGTACAGGTCGCGGAAGGCCTGGCTGCGGTGATTGATGAGGGGGGCGGCACCGTAGGCGCGGATCTCGGCGGGGACGGGCGTGGGTCCCGGGACCAGCAACAACTGCTCGGGAATCTCCGGGTCCAGACCGGGCTGGGCCATGGCGCGCATCCCCTCCGCCTTGACAGGGTGGGGCAGGCCTGCTGCCAGGGCAACAGCAAAACCCCCGCCCCCGGCCTCGACGACGCGCCGGGTCAGGGAAGGGGCACCCACGCCTTGCGCGCGCGACACCACCGCCACGCTAGCACGGGGTGGCAGGGGAGTCAATCGCTTCGGCCGGGGGGGGGCAGGCCGCCGCCTGTCGCCGCGGCCCGTTCGTCTCGGGCTGCTGGCCCTGCTGCGCGCCCACCACCTGGCCGTGGAGC
>DAHWHV010000044.1 GCA_027335545.1 Clostridia bacterium | reverse complement strand
TAGGGCGGGTGGTGGGGGCTCGGCCGCCGCAGCCGTGGCGGCCGAGCCCCGCCTGCGCCGCGGTCGGGTCGGCGTCGCGGCGGCCGGGGTCTCGTCGCGGTGCAGCGCGCGGACCCAGCCCCAAAGCGCCCGGCGCCCCGGATGGCGACGCACCAGGTCGGCGAGGAAGTCTGCCGCCTCGTGCCGCCGGTCGAGGGTGCGCGCGTCAGCCACGAAGGCCCGCACGGCCGCCGGGTCCGCGGGGTCGGCCTCGAGCACGGCCTGCAGCAGGCCGAAGGCGCGGTCGAGCAGGCCCGCACGACGGCAGGCGTAGGCCAGGCGCGCACGGGCAAAGTCGCTGCCGGGATCCGCCGCGAGGGCGGCCTCCCATGACGCCATGGCGTCCTGCCAGCGGCCGGCGGCCTCCTGCAGTTCCGCCCGCAGGCCGAGCAGGTGCGGGCTGGCGGCACGGGCGGGCAGGCGCATCACCCGTTCCAGCTCCGCCAGCGCCTCGCTGGGCGGCCGGGTGCGCAGACTGGCCCGCAGCATGCGCGCGAAGGCGAAGCCGTCCTCGGGCGCGGTCCCGAGCGCCGCGCGGTACACCGCCACCGCCTCCGCGGTCCGCCCCATCGCCTCCAACAGCAACGCCTCCTCCTTGCGGAGCGCTTGGTCGCCGGGGAAGCGCTCCAGGGCCTGGCGCACAAAGCCCAGGGCTTCGCCCGCGCCCTGCGCCGTGGCGCGCGCCCGGGCGAGGCGCCGCGCGACGAATGCGGTCGGCGCGGCCGTCCAGGCCGCCTCGAAGGCGAGGGCGGCGTCGCCCGGCCGGTGCAGGTGTTCGGCCGCCATGCCGCGCGCCACCAAGGCGGGCGCGAAACCGGGGTGCTCGTTCAGCACCGCGTCGGCCAGGGCCAGGGCCTCGTCCGGGTCGCCGCGACGGGAGAGCAGGTCCGCGTAGCTGGCGCGGAGAAACGGGTCACCCGGCCGGGCTTCCAGGGCCTGGCGGAGCAGCGTCTCCGCGGTGGCCCAGTCGCGCCGCCGCTTGGCTTCGACCACGCGCGCCAACAGCCCCTCCCCGGCCCGTGGAGCCGCTTCGCCGTCCATTATCCATATCCTTCCAATCCGTCCGGGATCGCCGTCCCTTTTTGTGACCGCACGGTCGGCTGCCCGGCCGGGGCCCGCACGCGGTCCGGGTGGGGCGCCAGCGGCCCTCCCCCGGCGCTACAGGAGCCACGGGCGGCACGCCCGTCGCCCGGCGTACCGCCCGGCGCCCGCCTGCGGGGACCACGGCGGCGTCGCTGCCGGACGCGGCGTGACGGCAAGGTGGGCTGGCGCGCCGCCGCGGCCACCGGCGAGCGGTGTCACGCGGCAGGCATCGCTCGGTGGACGGCGCGGCCCTGCCACGCCACGGCCCGCGGCCTGGCGACACCGAAGCCCGGAGCCGGCGGGTGCGGGGAGGGGCGACCCGCGCTGCCCCCCTAGCGCACGATGGGCACGCCGCTGGCCGCGCAGACCGCCAGGGCCAGGGAGAGGGCCCGGCGCAGCGTCCGGGGGAAGCCGTGCCGGCGCAGGAAGGCAAAAGCGCCCAAGGCCCAATCCAGCAGGAAGTACGTCGCGACGATCAGGAAGCCGCGCACCAACACGAGCCGCCACCCTCCTCCCCGCGCCGCGTCCCCCACCCGACAGGGTAGCATGCGCACGCGCCAGAGCGGCACCGCGGCGCCGCGGCGCCGGCGTATACTCTGTGGTTGGTCGCTTGGTCCAGGGCGCGCCCCCGGCGCGGGGCGGAGGCGCGGGCCGGGCGCAGCGGGGGTGGCGATGTGGACGCCTGGCTCGTCGCGGCCGTGGGGGCTGAACTGGAGGCCCTCTGCCGGGGGGGGCGGGTGGACCGGGTCGGCCAGCCCCGTCCGAGCGACGTGGTCCTGCAGATCCACACGCCGCGCGGCGGCCACCACCTGCTGCTCTCGGCCGACCCCGGCCTGAACCGGGTGCACCTCCTGCCATCTCGCCCAGCCAACCCGGCGACGCCCCCGGCCTTCTGTCAGTTCCTGCGGCGGCACATCGAGGGGGCGCGCCTGGCCGGCTGCCGCCAGCCGGGGCTGGAACGCGTGCTGGAACTGCACCTCGCGGCGCGCGACGAACTCGGCAACGCGCGCCCGCTGCGCCTGATCGTCGAACTGACGGGCCGCTTGGCCAACATCGTCCTCGTCGGTCCCGACGGTCGGGTGCTCGACGCCCTGCGGCGCGTGTCTGAGGAGGTCAACCGGCACCGCGAGGTGCTGCCCGGGCTGCCGTATGTGCCCCCGCCCCGGCCCGCGGCGCGCGTCGATCCGGTCCTGGCGCTGGCGGCAGGGGGGCCGGAGGGGCTGCGCGCCGCGTTGCTG
>DAHWHV010000035.1 GCA_027335545.1 Clostridia bacterium | reverse complement strand
GCGTACCCTACGCGGGGGGGCGGTCGCGGGTGGGTGGGGCGCGCGGCGATGCGGGGGATGCGGTGCGCCCGGGGGCGGCCGGGCGAGATCGGCCCGGCGAGGGCTCAGGCCGGGGGGCCGACCAGGCCCCCGGCTCACGCGGCTCTGGCTCACGCGGCTCTGGCTCACGCGGCTTTTTCGAAGGATCTTCAGAAGAGGTCTTGGATGTGGGCGTGCTGGCCCGCTGCGACGGCCTGGCGCTGGAGTCGGAGGAGGCCACCGCCCGTCTGGTGGCGCTGGCGGCCTGGGTGCTGGTGCGTCAGGGGGTGCCGGTGAGAATCGTGATGCCCGGCCCCGCGCGCGCCGCCTGGCGGCGGCGGATCGAGGAGGCCTGGCTCGGAATGGGGGCGGGGCCCCCCCCGGCTGGCGCGGGTGGCGGTGCACGCCTCCATTGGGGTCGGGCGCGCCCGGCTCCGGCGGGTCCCGCGCCGGGCGCAGGTCCCTGAGGGCGCGCGGCTGGCTGGGCGGGAGGCCCCGGCGCTCCCTGGTGCACCGTGAGCCGAGCGGTGAGCCGCGGTCGGTCTCCGACCGCCTCAGGGGCGTGCCGGCCCCTGCGCCGCCTCCCCCCGGCCCGGATCGGGCCAGGCCCGGGCGAGCAGCCACGCGCCGAGGTCCGCCAACTCCGTCTCGTCGATCTGGTGACCCAGCGGGTACTCCCGATACTCCAGGTCGGCCCCTGCCCCCCGCAGGGCGTCCCGCACGGCGCGGCCGAAGGCCAGCGGTAGGATGGGGTCGGCGGTGCCGTGGGCAACGAACACGGCCTTGCCCCGCAGGGCCTCGGGACGGGCGACGGGCGGCCAGAAGCCGGACAGGGCCAGGGTGCCCGCCACGGCGGCGGGCTCGGCGGCCGCTAGCGCCAGGGCCATCGCCGCCCCCTGGCTGAACCCCAAGACGAAGAGGCGGGCTGGATCGATCGGGAGGCTTTGCGGCAGCTCGCCGAGGAAGCGGCGCAGTCGCGCCACGCTCTGCAGCAGGGAGACCGGCTCCGGGCTCCCCGTGGATAGCGACGTGTGCCACTGGTAGCCGGGCAGGCCCGGGGTCGGCAGGGGGGCGCGGGCCCCGACGCAGAGGAAGCGCGGGTCCAGGAATTCGGCCAGACCCAGCAGGTCCTCCTCGTTGGAGCCGCGGCCGTGCAGCAGCAGGAGACAGGGGTGCGGCTCCTCCCCGGCGCGCGGCGAGGCAATCTGGTGGGACAGGGCGGACAGCGGCATGCGCACCACCTCCAGGGGGTCGACGGGGAGCCCCACGACCCCTCTCGATCCTGTTTCCCAAGTCCGTCGGAATGACGGCGAGCCGGGGCGGAGGCACCTCCAAGGGCGCACCGCGGGCGTCCCGGCCGCTTCGGGGGGCCCCGCTTCGCCGCGCCGCGGCCTGCGCCTGCCTCCGCGGCCGCCCGCGGGCCCCCAGCTGCGCACCCAGGACCACCCGTTCCTGGGATGAGGGAAGGACGCCACCGTGGCGCGGGCGCCAGAGTGGCGTCCTTCTCCGTGAAGTGCTTGGACCACAAGCGCCTCCCGCCGCGGGCCCAAGTCGCGGCGTACGTCGGCGACGCACCTGGCGGCCACGGGCGGTTCGGGGCGGCCGCTCTCCGGCGGTCCCTCTGCCGCAAGCCCCAACTGGCCGAGGGCGGACCGCGGACGCGGCGACCACCACTTCGCCCTGTGGGCCTTCTGGCCGAAGGGCCCCCTCCGGCACGACGCCACCCCGTGGCCATCCCGGGGGCGCGAGGGAAGCCGGGGGCGACGGCGAATCCCGTTGGAGACTTGAACCGCGCCGGGTCGGCGCGCGCCGGGTATCCGGGCCGTCGGCCGCCCCCAGTACCCGCCGCCGAAGGGAGCACCCCCCATGGCCGCCCCGACGATCCGCGACGTGCGGGCGATCGCCACCGCGCCGGGACGTATCAACCTCGTCGTGGTCAAGGTCGAGACCTCCGAGCCCGGCCTGTACGGGGTGGGTTGCGCCACCTTCACCCAGCGCTGGCGGGCCGTGGTCTCTGCCGTGCAGGACTACCTCAAGCCGTTCCTGATCGGCAAGCAGGTCAACCGCATCGAGGACATCTGGCAGACCTCCATGGTCAGCGCATACTGGCGCAACGGCCCGGTCCTGAACAACGCCCTCTCCGGTGTGGACATGGCCCTCTGGGACCTGCAGGGCAAGCGGGCGGGCCTGCCCGTCTACGAACTCCTCGGCGGCCGCTGCCGCGACGGCGTCGCCGTCTACCGCCACGCCGACGGGCGCGACTCCGCCGCCCTGGTGGAGAGCGTACGCGCCTTTATGGAGGAGGGCTACCGCTTCATCCGCTGCCAGCAGGGCGGCTACGGGGGCCGGGCCTCGGCCCTGTCCACGCCCGAGGGCGCGCTGCCGGGCGCCTACTACGACCCCGACGCCTACGCGCGCAGCGTTCCGGCCTTTCTGGAGCGGGTGCGGGCGGAGGTCGGCTTCGAGGTCGAACTGCTACACGACGTCCACGAGCGCCTGCCCCCCATCGAGGCCGTCCGCCTGGCCAAGCGGGTCGAGCCCTACCGCCTCTTCTTCCTGGAGGACCCGCTGCCGCCGGAGAACAACGAGTGGTTCCGCATGCTCCGCAACCAGTGCGCGACCCCCATCGCCATGGGCGAGCTCTTCGTTCACCCCGCCGAGTGGGCGCCGCTGGTCTCTGGCGGGCTGATCGACTTCATCCGCGTCCACCTCAGCGCCATCGGCGGCCTGACCCCCGCCCGCAAACTCGCCGCGGTCTGCGAGGCCTTTGGCGTCCGCACGGCCTGGCACGGGCCGGGGGACGTCTCGCCCGTCGGCCACGCGGCCAACCTCCACCTCGACCTGGCCTGCCCCAACTTCGGTGTTCAGGAGTGGTCGGGCTTCCCCGAGGCCGTGCGCGAGGTCTTCCCCGGCTGTCCCGAGGTTCGGGGGGGGTATGCCTACCTCACGGAGGCCCCGGGCCTCGGGGTGGACGTCGACGAGGAGCGGGCCGCTCGCTACCCCTGCGACGACCGCCTCCCCGCCTGGACCCTGGCCCGGCGCCCGGACGGCACCGCCGCCAGGCCGTAGCATGGTGCCGCAAGAGCCGCTTTGGCGGCACCATGGCCGGGGGATGCCGCCGGTCGCGTGTGTGCCATCGCACGGGTTCCGGGGCGGGAGGGGCGTCGGGGTGGTCGCCGTGGCCCCCCACCGCCGCGCCGCCGCTGGCCAGGCGCAGGGGGCGGCAGGACTGGGGCCGGGGCCGCGGCGAAGCGCGGGGACCGGCGGCAGGCCGCCCGTTGGCCAGGGGTGGATGCGCTGGAGACCGGCGGAGGAGGCCCAGGCATGCTGCGCGTCGGGGTGATCGGGGTCGGGGGCTGGACCGAGACGTGTCACATTCCCGGGCTGCAGGCTCACCCGCAGGCCCGCGTCGTCGCGCTCTGCGGGCGGTCGCCCGAGCGCCGGCGGGCCCAGGCCGAGCGCTTCGGCGTGCCCGAGACCTTCGCGGACTACGAGGACCTGATCGCGCGCGCCGAGGTCGACGCGGTCACCATCTCCACCCCCAACCGCTGGCACTTCCCCATCGCCCGCGCCGCCCTGCAGGCCGGCAAGCACGTGTTTTGCGAGAAGCCGCTGGCGCTGGACCAGACCGAGAGCGCGGAGTTGCTCGAACTGGCCATCCGCGGCGGCCTGGTCCACCAGGTCGCCTTCACCTTCCGCTTCCTGCACGCGGTGGCCGAGGCGCAGCGCCTGGTCCGGGGTGGGGCGATCGGGCGTTTGCGCTACGTCCTGGCCGTCACCGAGGGCGCCGGGGCGCTGCGCCCCGGGGCAACGGCGCGTTGGCGCAACGACGCCGCCCTCTCCGGTTACGGCCTGCTCGGCGACATGGGCTCGCACCTGGTCGACCTGGCCCGCTGCGTCAGCGGCGGGGAGTTCCGCGCCGTGCGCGGGGCCTGCTGGCGCATCGGCGCGGTCGAGCGGCCCGACGGGGAGCGGCCCGGGCAGGTGCGGGCCGTGACCGCCGACGACGAGGCGGAGGCCCTCTGCGACTTCGCGGGGCCCGGTTTCACCGCCACGGCGGCCCTGCGCGTGAGCAGCCTCACGCCACCGCCCCACCGCAACTACCTGGAGTTCCGCGGGGAGGACGGTTCCCTGCGGCTGGCCTACTCCCGTGGCGAGACCGACACCCTGGCGCTGGGCCGGGGCGGTGCGGCGCCCGAGCCCCTGCCCCTGCCCGCGGGTGCGGTCCCGCGGGCCAACCACTGCCTGTTCACCATGATGGGGGCCTTCGTAGACGCCTGTCTGGGCCGGCCCGCGCCGGCCCGGGGGCCGCAGCCCGCCACCTTCGCGGACGGGCACGCGGCGCAGCGCGTGCTGGACGCGGTCGCCGCCTCGGCCCGCAGCGGGCAGCCGACGCCGCTGTAGGACGGTGCTGCAAGGGTCCGCCTTTGCAGCGCCGTCTTCCGGCTGCAGTGGTCCGCGTTCCGCCTGACCCACTGCCCCTGGTGGTTCTGGGGCCGCCTGCGACTTTTCGCCGCGGCCTCCTCGTTCTGGGGAACGCCCGCGGCAGGGGACGCCGGGGCCAGCCACAGGGCGCGCGGGTGCGTGCGCCCGGAGGGGCCGTTCGGGTACGCCGGTGGTGCCCGGCCCCCGCCCAGTGCCTCAAGGCAAGGGGGTCCGCGCCTGCCCGTGTGCTGGATCTGCCGCTCCCCGGAGCCGGAGAGTGCACGCTTGTGCAGCCAGTGCCGCGTGCCCCTGGGGCGGCTGGCCGATGCTCGGGCCGCGCCAGCCACCGCCCCGCCCTCCGACCGGCGGCGGCGCAGGACATGGCAGTCAGAAAAGGGAATGGCCAGGCCCGAGAGCCGGGCCCCGGCCCCGCTGGCTTGTCCCGCGGTGCCCGTCCGGCCTTCCACGATCCCGGCCGCTGGCACGGGCTCGCCCCGCGGCCCCGACCCGGTGCGCGTCGGTCGCGCCCGGCAGCGATCCAGCCTCAAGGGGGCCAGTGCATGCGAGTGGTGGTCTGCGCCGACGATCGGGCCCTGGGGAGCGCCGTCGCCACGGAGGCGGCGCGGCTGTTGCGCGAGGCGGTGGAGGCGCGCGGGCAGGCCCGCCTGCTCCTCTCGACCGGGCGCTCCCAATTCACCACGCTGGAGGCCCTGGTGCGGGAGCAGGTCCCCTGGCGGGCCGTCGATGCCTTCCACCTCGACGAGTACGTCGGCCTCGCGCCCGACCACCCCGCGAGCTTCCGTCGGTACCTGCGGGAGCGCCTCGCCGCGCGGGTGCCCCTGCGGGCGCTGCACGGGGTCGATCCCGCCGGGGACCTGGTGGCGCTGGCGGCCGAGGTGCGCGCGGCCCCGATCGACGTGGGGCTGGTGGGCATCGGCGAGAACGGGCACGTCGCCTTCAACGACACCCCGGCGGACTTCGAGACCGAGGAGGCCTACCTGACCGTCACGCTGGATGCGGCCTGCCGCCGCCAGCAGGTGGGGGAGGGGTGGTTCGCCTCGCTGGAGGAGGTCCCCCTGCGCGCGGTGACGATGAGCGTCCGCCAGATCCTGGCCTGCCGCGTGCTCCTCTCGGCCGTGCCATACGCGGTCAAGGCCGAGGCGGTGCGCCGCGTGCTCGCGGGGGGCATCACCCCCGAGGTGCCCGCGTCCGCGTTGCGGCGCCACCCCGACGCCTCGCTCTACCTGGACCGGGAGTCCGGCGCCCTGCTCGACGACCCGCTCCTGGCCCGCTACGGGGGTGACCGCGCGGGGGAGCCGCGGCCCTGACGGGGGAGCGCGCCGGACGCCCGGACTGGGCCAGGGCCCGGGGGCGCCGGCCAGCCGGCATGAACGGGGGCCGCCGCCGTGGCCATCGTGCTCTGGGCGTTGGCGCTGTTGGTTGTGGTGCTCCTGGGGGTCCCCCTGGCCGTCGGCTGGGGGGCGACGCACCCGCGTCGCCAGCCGCTGGAGCAGACCCCCGCCGACTGGGGCCTGCCCTACAGGGACGTCCGCTTCCCGAGCCGGGAGGACCGCCTGGAACTCTCCGGCTGGTGCATCCCGGCGGCGGGCGAGTCCCGGGGCACCGCGATCCTGGCCCACGGCTACGCGGGCAACCGCTTGATCGGCGGCTTGGCCCTGCCCCTGGCCCAGGCCTTGCGCAGTTGGGGCTGGAACGTGCTCCTCTTCGACTTCCGGGCCTCGGGGGTGTCGCCCGGCCGCTTGGTGTCCGTCGGCGTC
Source organism: Clostridia bacterium (assembly GCA_027335545.1). The sequence goes on along the minus strand of DAHWHV010000035.1, from coordinate 1,115 downwards.
TGGGAGGTGCGCGACCTGCTGGGCGCGGTGGACTGGGCCAAGGGCCGGGCCGGCGGGCCCGTGGTGCTGCTCGGCTACTCGATGGGGGCGTCCGTGGCCCTGCTGGCCGCCCAGGCGGAGCCGGCCGTCGCCGGGGTGCTGGCGGACAGCCCGTACGCCGCCCTGGCACCGTACCTGCGCGAGCGCCTCCCGCTCTGGACGCACCTCCCCGCCTGGCCGTTCAACTGGATCCTGTTGCACACGCTGCCGGCCCTGACCGGGATCGAGCCGGCGCTGGCCGACCCGCTGCGCGGCATGGGGGCGCTGCGGGGCCGGCCCGTCCTGCTGGTCGCCGGCAGCGCCGACCAGCAGATCCCCGCTGCGCATGCCCAAGCCCTGGCGGCCGCCGTCCCGGGTGCAGAGGTCGTGCCCTGGGTCGTGCCCGGGGCCGACCACATCGCGGCCGCCTCCGCCGAGCCGGAGGCCTACCTGGCCCACGTCGCCGCCTGGCTGGCGCGCATCCCCGCGGGACGGCCGTGAGCGTGGCGTGGGCCGCTGCGGAGAGGGGAGGGAGGCGCTGGCCCACCCACGGCCGGAGCCAGGGGGTGGGGCCGCGCCGGGCCATGGTGATCCGGGAGGCGACCCCCGCCGATCGGGCCGGCATCGAGCGGCTCTATCGGCTGCTCTGTCCAGGTGAACCCGTCGAGGTCCGCGCCGAGCGACTGGCCGAGATCGACGCCGACCCGCACAACCTCCTGTATGTGGTGGACCACGACGGGGTCGTGGTCGCCACGGCCTTCCTCACGCTGTGCCTGGACCCCATGTTCGGCCGGCAGCCGTACGCGGTCCTGGAGAACGTCGTGGTCGACCCGGGGTTGCGCCAACGCGGCATCGGTGCGGCGTTGCTGCGGCACATCGAGGCCTGCTGCCGCGCGCGGCAGTGCTCGAAGATCATGCTCCTGAGCAACGCTCGGAGGCCCCGGGCCCACGACTTCTTTACCCGGATGGGCTATAGTTCCGCTGTGAGCGTCGGCTTCAAGAAGTACCTGGGCGGGCATCGGCCGTCCCAGGTGCCGGACGCCGAGGGCCCCGCGGCTCGGTAGGGCCTGGGGCCGGCGCACCCCGCCCAGGGCCGC
>DAHWHV010000001.1 GCA_027335545.1 Clostridia bacterium | reverse complement strand
GGGGCGAGCGCGGGGCGGGGCCGGCCCCCGGCCGGGGCGGGGCGTTCAGTCGGGCGCCTCCGTCCGGGACCGCCGCGCCCAGAAGGCCGCGGCCTCGCTGCGCCGCCCGAACTGGAGCTTGGCCAGGATGTTGCTGACGTAATGCTTGACCGTCTTGTCGCTGAGGAAGACCTCCCCGGCGATCTCCTTGTTGGTCTTGCCCTGGGCGATCAGGCCCAGGATGCGCCGCTCCTGCTCCGAGAGCTGCGCCAGGGGGTCCGCGGGCGCCGCCGAGGCGGTGCGCAGGCGTTCGAAGACCCGCTGCGTCATGGACGGGTCCAGGAGCGATCCGCCGCGGGCCGCGGTGTGGATCGCCTCCAGGAGCGCGGCGGCGCGCGTCTCCTTGAGCAGGTAGCCGGCCGCACCGGCCAGGATCGCGGCGAACAGGGCCTCGTCATCCGCATAGGAGGTCAGCATCAGCACGCGGGTCTCGGGCCGCTGCGCGCGGATCGCCCGGCAGGCCTCAACGCCGCTGCCGTCGGGCAGGCGAACATCCAGCACCACCACGTCGGGCGACAGCCGAGCCGCTTCGGCCTCGGCGGACGCGGCCGTGGCCGCCTCCCCCACGACCTCGATGTCCGGGGAGCGTCGGAGCAGGGACCGCAGGCCCTCCCGCACCACGTCATGGTCGTCGACCAGCAGGACACGGATCACTTGTGAACCCCTCCTCGCTCGGCCACGGGCGGGCGCCCACCCGGCCCCGGCGGCCGCGGCGTCACGCGCCCACCCCTCCCTGGTCGGCCAACGGCACGCGCAGTGTGACCGTCGTGCCACGGCCCGGCTGGGAGGCCACCTCCAGCCGCCCGCCGACCACCTCGGCCCGGCGCCGCATGTTGCCCAGGCCCCGGTGGGTCTGGTCCATAGGCCGCGCGGGGTCGAAGCCGCGTCCGTCATCGGCGACGGCCATCTCCAGGGTGGCCCCCACGCGGCGCAGGCCCACCCGGACCCGCCGGCAGCCGGAGTGGCGCAGGGCGTTGCTGACGGCCTCCCGCGCGACGTGCCACGCCTCCCAGTGCACGCGTTTGGACAGTGCCCCGTCCCAGGCCTCCGGGGCGACCTCCGGAGCGTCCAGGACCAGTTCCACCCCGCTGCCGCGCAACCCGCCCAGCAGTTGCTCCAAGGTGGCGCGCAGGCTGTGCGGCCCGTCGCGTTGCGCGGCGCGCAGGTCGAAGATGTAGTGCCGGATGTCGGCGATCGTCCCGTGCAGCCGGGCGACCGCCTGCTCGACGGCCCCCCTGGCGGCCTCGGGGGAGGCGGGGATGTCCTCCAGCGCCGCCTCCAGGCCCAGACCCGTCGCGTACAGGGTCTGCACGACACCGTCGTGCAGGTCCATGCTGATCCGCTCGCGCTCCTCCACCAGCGACAGCCGCTGCAACTGCGCGTGCAGCCGGGCGTTGGCGACGGCGATGGCGACCTGCGCCCCGAAGCGTTCCAGCGTCTCCTGATCCTCGGCGTCGAAGGGGCGCCCGTCCGAACGGTCCGCCAGGTAGAGACTCCCGAGCACGCCGTCCTCGAACAGCAGCGGAACGGCCAGCAGCGTCGTCATGCGTGGGTGCCCGTCCGGGAACCCCACCGCCCCCGGATGGGCCGCGATGTCCTCCACCAGCAGGGCGCGACGCTCGGAGATCACGAGGCCGAGCAGGCCGTGGCCGGTCGGCGGGGCGCCGAGTTGACGCACGGCCTCCTCGTCCATGCCCGAGGTGAAGAATTCGTCGATCTCCCCAGTCGGCGAGAGCACCGCCACGGCCCCGTAGCGGCTGCCGATCACCGTCCGGCTGGTCTCCACCACGCGCCGCAGGACGGTGGGCAGATCCAGCGCCGCGCTCAGCGACAGCGCCGCCTCGTGCAGGGCCTCCAGTTGGCGGGCGTGGCGGCTGGCCAGGTGGTAGGCGCGGGCCATCTCCGCCTCGGCCCGCTCGA
>DAHWHV010000584.1 GCA_027335545.1 Clostridia bacterium | reverse complement strand
GCGAGCGGTGCTCGCCCGTGCGGCGGCGGCGATGGGCGCGGCACTGCTGGCCGGAGGCCACCCGGCCCCGGCTGGTGCCGCCAACGTCAACTGCGTGGCCGGCCTGACCGCGGTGACACAGCCCGGCCAAAGCGTCTGCTTCCCCACCGACCCCACCCTCGGCGTCAGCCAGGTCCCTGCCGCTGAGCAGCCGGCTGGGAACACGACCCTGATCTTCAGTGATGACCCGGAATACGTGCCGGGACCCGGCATCCTCTACCAGGATACCGTCGCGCTACGCGCCGGCCAGGCCCCGCAACCGTTTCGCGTCTACCTCTACCACGTCGACCCGGCCACGGCCCGGGGGCCGCTGTACGTCGGTGTCGTGTTGACCAACGACGGTACGACCCCGGCGGCCGTCACGGTGACGCGTTGGGGGGTGGGTGGGCCCTCCGCCAACTACCTGCTCCTCGGCAAACAGACCACGGGGCAGTGGTTGGCGAGCACGCCGGCTCCCACCACCCTGACCATCGACCCCGGCACCAGCGCCTTCCTGGATTCGGGTCTGCCGGCCGCGGGACAGATCGAGGGCCGTGCCCTGCAGCCGGGCCAGGCGGTCAACGCCATCTTCGACGCCACGACGACGGCGCCGATACAGGTCACCGTGGCGGCGAACAACGTGCCCATCGCCTCACCGAGCTTCATCGCGGGCATGCGCGTGCTGCCCTCCCAGCGCCTGGCCCCCGGGCAATCCCCGATGCGCGGCACGTTCCTGCAGGCCGACGAGGTCGGCTCCTACAGCCTGCAGGCCGCCGGTAGTGGGCAGGTCGTCTTGCACGTGGCCGACGCCGGCCGCTACCTCACCGGGTACGACGCGGTGGACGGGCAGACCGTCGTGGATTATGGCAACTACGGCGTGCTTTACCACGAGACCCTCACGGTGTCCGCGCCCCCTGGGGGCGGGACCACCCACTTCGCCCTGGTCGTCATCCCCCGCGGCGGCAACTTCACGACGTCCGCCAACCCGACGCCGGGGCTCTTCTCGACGGCCCCGGCCACGGGTGCCCCGGTACCGAGCGACAACCAGTTTCTACCGCCGCTGACCTTCGGCTCCGTGCTGGAAGCGTACTGCCTGCTCCCGGGCACGACGACCACGGCCGGCCTGGAGTGGATGCCGGCCGCCGGCAGCTTCCTGCCGGTGGATCTCTGGGCCGCGCCCTTGAGCGGAGGCCTGGCGGGGCTGCCGGGTGCCGCCGCCTGCGCGCCGGACCTCACCGCGCTCGCGCCGTCCGGGGGGCAGGCCGGCAGCGCCGTGACAGTGAGTGGCCAGGGCTTCGGCGCCCAGCCCGGCGCGGTGACGCTGACCAGCGGTGGGACGGGCGCAGTGTTGCTCCCACCCGTGGCGGGCGGATGGTCCCAGAGCACCGTGACCGTCCGGCTCCCCGCCAGTCTGTCCCCGGGATCGGTCGGACTGGCCGTGTACAGCGCCGCGACCGGCCTCACCAGTGCGCCGCTCTCCTTCCTCGTCTTACCACCACCCCCCCCGCCGGCCCTGAGCGCCGCGTCACCGTTGCCGTTAGAGTCAGGGGCTGCGTTGCGCCTCAGCGGGTCTGGGTTTGGGGTTGCCGGCAGTGTCGGATTCCAGCAGGGAGCGGGCCCGCTCTTCACCGTCAGCGGCGGTGCCTGGTCCGCGGGATCCGTGGACACCGTCGTGCCGGCCGGCCTCACGCCCGGGACGGTGGCGCTGTCGGTGTACGATGCAGCGACCGGCCTGCGCAGTAACGCGCTGATCCTCCCGGTCGTGCCGCCCCCGGCCTTCGCCGCCCTGACGCCGCAGTCGGCCGAAGTGGGCACCCCCTTCGCCCTCACCCTGCAGGCGTCGGGTGGCGCGCCCGCCTACGCCTGGTCCCTCGCCTCCGGATCGCTGCCCCCCGGCGTGGTCCTGGAGGCCGCCGATGGCCAGGTCGCCGGCCTGCCAGCCGCGGCGGGCAGCTTTGTGGCCACCGTTCGGGTCACCGACGCGTTGGGCGGCTCCGCGACCAGCCCCCTGCTGATCACGGTTGCCGCCCCACCGGCCGCGCCTGCCCCGTCGTTGCCGCCGCAGGGACCTGCCGCGTCGACGTCCGGCTCCGGATCCGCGTCGTCCTCCTCGCCCGTCGCGTCGTCCCCGTCCCCTGCGGCCGGCGCCGGCAGCGGCGCGCCCTCTGGCACGCCGGCAGGGTCGTCCCCGTCGGCGACAGCCGCGGGCGCGCCGTCCGCCGCGACGGGCGCCGGCACCGCGCTCGCCCCCTCGGGGGTGGCGGTCCTGACCGCCACCCCCGGCCGCCTGGCCGCGGCTCTGGCCGCCACCCCGCCCGGCGCCCTCTATGTCCGCCTGCGGGTCTCGGACCGGCTGCCGGCGCGCGCGCGCGTGACCCTGCCGCCGGGGGCTGTGGCGGAGTTGGCCGCGCGGGGCAGGGGCTTGACCCTGGAGTTCGGGTCTTCCTCCCTCTCCCTGCCGCCCTCCGACCTCTCTCCCCAGAGCACCCCGGCAACGGCCGGCGCCGGGAGCGCTCCCGCCAGGGAGCCCCTGGTCGTGCAGGTCGCCGTCACGCCGATCCCGGCCAATGAACCTGTGAACCGGGCCGCGACCCTGGCGGCGGGGGCGCCCGCGGGGGCCAGGGTACAGGCGGCCGCGCCGGTCTTCTCCTTCAGCCTCTTCTCCCAAGGGCATCCGGCCGCGGCGCTGTCCCTGCCCCGTCCGGCCGTGGCGCGCTTGACCTTTGCGCCCGGGTTCGCCCCTGGCTCTGACCTCCTGGCCTGCTACCGCCTGGGCCCCGGCGGCGTCCCCGCGTACGTCCCCAGCGCCGTGCCGCCGGCGGGGGCCGCGACGGTGGCTTGCGCCGTACCGTCCAGCGGGCGTTACGCGGTGCTCTCGACCCGTGTGCCCTTCGCCGACGTCAGTGGCTCCTGGGAGGCTGGCGACGTGGCCGTCGCCGCGGCGCATCGCGTGGTCGACGGGGTGGGCCCCGGGGTGTTCGCGCCGGCGGGGGTGGTGACCCGGGCCGAATTCTCCGCCATGCTGGCCCGCAGCCTGGGGTTGCCGGCCGATGCCGCGGCTGCCCGCCGCTTCACCGACGTGCCGCCACAGGCGTGGTACGCGGGGGTGGTGGGGGCCGTCGCCCGGGCGGGCCTGCTCCAGGGCATCGCGCCCGCGCTGTTCGATCCGCTGGCGCCCGTGACGCGGGAGCAGGCGGCGGTCGTCCTAGCCCGGGCGCTGCCCTGGGTCGGGCGCCCCTCGGTCCGCGCGGCGGCGCCCTTCACGGATGCCGCGGCCATCGCCCCGTGGGCGCGCGCGGGCGTCGCCGCCGCCGCGACCGCCGGGCTGGTCCAGGGCTTCCCGGACGGCTCCTTTCGCCCGGCGCTTGTGCTCAACCGTGCCCAGGCCGCGGCGGTCTTCGTCCGCTACCTGGCCCTGGGCGTGCCCGTCGCGTAGGCGGGGGGCGGGCAACGCCCGCCCGACGGGTCCCCGTGACTCCGTGGCGCCCGGATCCAGCCCCGCGCCGCGAGGGCGGTCCGTCCCACCCGCGGCCGGGGGCGTCCTCCGGTCTGGGAGCCCCGCGCTCGGGCACAGCGGGCGCCGCCGCTGCGCCCCGGCATGGCGGGCCAGGGGAGGCCCGCGGCGAGCCGCCTGTCCAGAGGACGGTGAAGGGCACCCGGCGCGCCGCGCCGCGGGGGGGCAACGTCCGTGCGTGGTCCGCTGCGGGCCACGGCGGCGCCCCGCGGGCCGGGTGGCTTGGCCGCGGCCGGAAGCGCCGCGTCGTCAGGTGGGTAGCCGGGTAGCCCGGTACCGGCGGCGGCCACCGCCCGCCGGCATCCGCCAGCCCGCATACGCAAGTGCGCGCGCCCGGCTGTTGGCCCGGACACCGTGGAAGGGTGGCTGACAGGCGGTTCGGCGCGAGTCCCCAGCCCGGCGGCGCCCGGGCTGCCGGGCCCCTCTCTTTTCCTGCCAGGCGGCCGTCACAGGCGTCCCCAAGGTGCGGCGAGGCTGCGTCGAGACGCGGGCCGACGCCGGACGGGGCGTGCCGCAAGGCCTGCCCCCGAGGCGCCAGTTCCCGCAACCCGTTGTCGCCCAGCGACCTGATCCATTTCCGAGTGCTCCGCTCAGGTTTTGACACGGCGGGGGGGCGCCCCTATAATGTGCGCCGTAGCTTGACGAGCGAGCGGGCCAAGGCGTAGGACGCCATCGGCGCCGCGCGGAAGCGGAGGTCCTGCGGAAATGGCGAGCGGACTCCCCCTGGAGATCGATGACCTGCGGGTCAGCGTCGAGGGCAAGCCCATCCTGCGCGGGGTGACGCTGGGCGTGCGGCAGGGTGAGGTGCACGCCCTCATGGGCCCGAACGGCTCGGGCAAGAGCACCCTGGCCAACACACTGGCCGGGCACCCGCGCTACGAGGTGACGGGCGGGCGGGTGCG
>DAHWHV010000567.1 GCA_027335545.1 Clostridia bacterium | reverse complement strand
ATCGGCGATGGGATTCAGCAGCCCGCTGTTTGCCCCCAAACGACCCAGGGATTCGCACGCGCGGACCCCGATCCTCCGGCGCCGGCGGCCAACAGGGCGCCATGCTGGTCGCGGGTGCCGCAGGGCAACCCCGCCGCACGGCTGACCGCGAGTGGCCTGGAGCATCAGGCACGAGGGCTGTCCAGTCGGGTGCCTCGTCCCCGCGCCGAGGATGGCGCGCGCCGCGGCGGGACCGGCCCGCCACGCGCCGGGGCGTGGGGACGCCTCCAGTCCACGGCCCCGCATCGCTCCCATCTTCCCATCGGTCCCCGACGGAGCGCGGGCCCGCCCCCCCGACACGGCGGGCCGACCACCCGGCCACGCGCTCGATCCTCGGCCACCGCCGCCCCCAGCCACCGCCGCCGCGGAAGGCGCGGCCCCGGCACCACCGGCCGGCGCTCCCGCCGCCGGGGCGCCCCCGCCACAGGCCAGGCCCCCCTGGGGATCAGGCCGGCGTCTGCCCCGCGTAGGCCCCCTGGGCCCAGGCCTCGCGCACCTTGCGCCGCAGCACCTTGCCGGTGAGGCTCAAGGGCAGCTCGGGGGCGAAGGCGATGGTTCGCGGGCACTTGTAGGGGGCGAGGTGGGCGCGGCAGTGCGCCGCGAGATCCCCCGCGCTCACCGGCGGGCCATCCCGGCAGACCACCACGGCGCTGACTGCCTCGCCGCGCCGCTCGTCAGGGGCCCCGACCACCGCGGCCAGGGCCACGGCGGGATGCGCCAGCAAGACAGACTCGACCTCGCTGGGGTAGACGTTCTCGCCCGAGGTGATGATGGTATCGGTCACGCGATCCACCAGATAGAGGCGGCCCGCCTCGTCCTGGCGGGCCAGGTCACCCACGCCGATGAAGGCGCCGACGCGTACGGCCTCCGTCTCGGCCGGACGGCCGAAGTAGCCATCCATCAGCAGCGGGCTCTCTACGAACAGCTCCCCAGGTTCGCCGAGGGGCACCGGCCGCCGCTCCCCGTCCAGCAGGCGCACCCGCACCCCGGGCAGCGGGAAGCCGATGCTGCCGCCCGGCTGACCGGCGTCGTGCCAGGCGAGGGTCACCGCGCCGAGTTCTGTGGCACCGTAGAACTCGACCATGCGCGCCGCGGGCAGTACGGCGAGCAACCGGTCACGCAGCGGCACCGGCAGCGGGGCCGAGGAGGTCATCAGCACGCGCAGGCGCTCCCCGCGGATCTGCCCACGCTCAAGGCCCTCGGCGAGGTAGCCGAGCATGGTGGGCACGAACATCGAGTAGGTGGCCCCCGACCGTTCCAACTCCGCCAGCATGGTGCCCGGCTGGAAGCGCGCGGCGGTGGAGAGGTGACAGGTCGCCCCGATGCACATCGACAGCGTGACGACCCAGATGGAGTTGATATGAAAGAGCGGGAGCAGCACCAGGCCGACGTCGCCCGGCCCCACGCCCGCCGCCGGCGCCAGCATGAGCCCCATCAGGTAGTCGCTGCGCTGGTTCCGCAACGCCCCCTTCGGCACCCCGGTGGTACCGGAGGTGTACACGATGACCCAGGGGGCCGCCTCCCCCGCCTGGGGGGGAAAGGGTCCCCGGGCGTGCTCCTCGCGCAGTTGCGCATAGCTGGGGTGCGCATCGGCCATGGGCCGCTCGGCGAGGACACGGACGCCTGAAGGCAGCACCTCCCGCGCCGCCTCCAGGGCCGCCGGCACGCCCACGACCACCTTCGGCCCGGTGTCCGCCAGCATGTGCGCCAACTCCGCGGGGGTGGAGCGCGGGTTCAGCGGCGCGACCACCGCACCGGCCCGCGCCGCGGCGAATAGCAGTTCGACCGCGGTGACGCCGTTGGGCAACAGCGTCGCGATGCGGTCGCCTGGACGGATGCCCAGCCCCCACAGCAGGTGGGCCGCGGCGTCCACCCGCCGTTCCAGCTCGGCATAGGTCAGGCGCTCTTCGCCGTGGACGAGGGCGAGGTGGTCCGGGCGCTGCCGGGCTTGCCCGGACAGCCCGTCGGAGATACTCAACAAGGACGCTGCCACCACCTTGGTGTAGTGCTGTGGGGATCGGGACATACGCCGTTATCTTACCACTACCGTCCCCCGCCGGCACAACGGCCGCTGGGCAGCGCAGGATCCCCTGAACCTCCCCACGCCTAGGGCCGGGGGGTTCGTAGGATGCATCGCTTCGGCCTCTGCCAGGCTCGCTCGGGCTCGGGTCTGCCCTGGTACAACATCCTGGCCCTCAGCCTCCGCTTGGAGCACCTGCCCCAATGGGCGCGGGGCAAGCATCCCTTGCGCGTGCGACCCGCTCTGTCCCATGGCGGGGCGAGACGGCCCTATCGCCGGGCCTCCGGACCCTCCGCTGCCCCGAACAGCACGTCGTCGTGCCGGAGGTGCGCGACCCGGCCGTCCCAGCGTTCCTCGTCGGCGCACAGCGCCAGTTCGTCGCCGCGCGCGACCGGAGCCCGCCACAGGCGCCAGCGGTCCCCCACCGCGGGCGGGGCGCTGCGCAGGACGGGCGTGGCGCTAGCCACCGTGTCCGCCGCCAGCGCCACCAGGGCCGGGGAAACGGCGAGGCCGACCCCGGCCCCCTTGAGGACGGCTTCCTTCAGCGTCCACAGGGCGAGGAGGTAGCCCGGGCGCTCCTCGGGCGGCAGGCCAGCGAGCGCCGCCGCCTCCTCGGGGCTGCAGCAGTGGCGCGCGACGCCCGGGGCCACGGCACGGGCCTCCTGCACGTCTACCCCCACGTGTCCCCGCCGCACCACGCCGCATACGACCCATGTCCCGGAGTGCGACACGTTGAAGTCGCCGGCCCATGCGGGCGCACCGGCGAGGTACGGGCGGCCGGCAGCGTCGCGGCGCACATCCAGCGCCTCCGCCGGCCACCCGACCTCCTCGGCCAGGGCCCGGCGTGCGAGCCAGGCGGCGAGGGCCCCGCGGTGCCGGTCTTCCGGGCGGCGGTAGCGCAGCAGCCGGTCCCGTTCGGGCGGCGGCAGTCCGGTCAGAGCGCGGTCGAGGCCCTCGGGGCCCAACGCGGCGTCGCGGCGCACGGCCAGCACGCGCAGGGGGATTGCACCTCGTTCCGCGGTCCGCCATGGGACGCGGGGCCGACCGTTCCGCGCGGTTGCCCGCCCGGCGTGAGGCAGGGCCGCCGCGGCGCGGCGGCTCAGCCCAGCGAAAGACCCAGGTGCCCGCCGCGGCAGCCGCGCGGACGGCGAAGGCCAGGCGCAGTGCGCACCGGTTGTCCGCGCCCGCCGTCGGGCAGGCAGCCTCCCGGCGCACCGCCGCCAAGAAGGCGCGGAAGGATACGGCTCTCGGGCACGACATCCGCCAGGGCGACCCCATCCACGTCGGGGATGGACCCCCAGGCTGGGATAGGTGCCGGCTGGCTGATACCGCCGGTTCCGATGAGCCCCGCGCGCCAGACGTCTACCATAACGCAACAGCCCCGCCGCTCCCTCCCCGCGCGCACGCACCCGTCGGGCAGGCGGTTGCCTCGGTTGTTCGCTCGCTGCTGCCGCTCGAGGGGCCGCTGCAGCCGCCGTCCGGCGATCGCGCCGTGCCCGCGCGAGGCCCACGCCGCCGCCCGCCGAAGCCCGGCGCCGCCCGGTCCGCCGCCCGCCGTCCACCGGACTTGCCCGCCGC
>DAHWHV010000545.1 GCA_027335545.1 Clostridia bacterium | reverse complement strand
TTGGGCAGCGGTGGGGAGAAGGTGATCGCCGTGGCTAGTGTAGATGAGGTGCTGGCTGCCCTGGATGGTGTCCGCTCCGCTGGCCCTGGCCGCTGGATGGCTTGCTGCCCGGCGCACGCTGACCGTACACCCAGCCTCTCTGTCCGGGAAGCGGGGGAAGGCCGCGTGCTGCTGCACTGCTTCGCGGGGTGTTGTTACGCTGACATAATGGCCGCCCTGGGGCTAGGCGGCGGCGCAGGGCATGCCCCCCGCCGCACGCCCCCGCCCCAGCGGGAGCCGGAGCGCAGGCCCCCACTGCTGGACCAACACGAATTGCGGGGCTTCCTTCTGGCGGCGTGGAAATTTCTAGCTGATCCCAAGGGGCAGCCGGGCCGCGACTACTTGGCTGCCCGCTGCGTAGACCCCACCCCGGCGGCGCGGTGCGGCGTAGGCTACTGCCCGCCCACGTGCTGGCCCCACTCGCGGGGCCGGGCCGAAGGCCGGGTGGTGTTTCCGATGTGGCGGAGGGAGGGCGACGTTTGGACTCTTTGCAACGCGGCGGGCCGCGCCGTGGTCCCGGTGGCCGACGATCTGCGCTACACCTACCTCCCCCGGCACGAGCGGGGGGTGTTCCTGGCGCCGAGCCCCGCCGCCGACCGGAAGGCCTGGGCCGCCCCGGAGACGCTGTGGGTGGTGGAGGGGCCGATGGATGCCTTGGCGCTGCACCAGGCGGGCGCCGGGGCCGTGGTGGCCGTGGGCGGATCGTCCGGCTTTCGGGTGGGAGACTTCCCCGGCGTTCGCCTGGTGATCCTGGCCGTGGACCAGGACGAGCCAGGGCACAAGGCCGCCGAAAAAATGGCCGCCGCGTGCGCCGCCGCCGGGGTACGGTGCCTGCGGGCCGCGTGGCAAGGCGGGATGGACGTGGCGGAGGCCCTGGCCCGTGCGGGCGATTTGTCGCTGCCCGAGGTGCCGCCGGGGGATGCCCCCGGCCCCAACCCCGACGCGCTGTTGGCCGATCTGCGGGCGGCGCTGGCCCCCTCACGCCCCAAGACCGCCGCCGCGCCCGACCCCGAACGGGCCGACGCACTGGTCGCGTCTACCCCACCCACGGACACGGACTGCCCCGCCGGGGAGTGCCTACTGCCCGCCCCGGACTGCGCCCGGTGCATGCTGCGTGGCGCGGAGGTGGTCGCTCCCGGCTCGGAGCCGGAGCCCGGCTGGCCGCACCTGATGGTGGGTGGACGCGTGGTGGGCGTGGGGGATCGGGTGGTGGGCGGCGTGGTGTCTTGGGACGGCAGGGACTGGTACGTCTACTCCGACGGGCGCCGGACCCCCGTCCGCCCCGGTGACGTGTTGACGTTGGCCAACGGGGCGCGGGGCGTGATCCTGACCCCGGAAAGGAGGTGAGCTAATTGGTCAGGATAAGCTACATCCGCACCCGCGCCGCGCGCCCCCAGCGATTGGTCCCCGGCTGCCGCCGTTGGCGGGCGGCGGAACTGCTGCACCGCCCGGAGGGGGCCACGGTGGGGGAGTTGCTGGAGGCGTTCGGGCTGCCGCCGGATGCGAAAATCCAGCCCCTCTACCAGCGTCTGTACGCCCTGGCGCTGGCCCTGCAGCGGCCCATCCACCGGGAGGGCCGGGGGCGGGGGGCGCGATATTTTCTCCCTCCTGGGAAAAATAATCCCCGGCCCCTAAACTCTTGACACGCAATAACCGATAACATATAATGAAAGGTGGTTGGAACCGGAGAGGCCCCAAAAACTTGCACCCTCAATCCATAATAAATCGCACAACCCCGCGCCAAATCGGCGCGGGGGTTGTTTTTTGTGGGTAATGTATAATTTTTAGGAGGTGATCCACATGCTTCGCGCAGGAATCCTGGTCGCCGTGCTGTGGTTCGCCGCGACCCAGCTAGGCGCCCTGGCCTCCTCCACCGTCCCCACCCAGGCCGCCGCCGGCTGCGCATGGCCCTGCGGCGGCGTGTCCACGGCGTTCTCCGGCGGCGGGGGTGGCAACGCCCAGGCCGTGCTGGGGGCGCTGCCCACGCCCGCCCAGGCCATCCATCTACCGTCCCTGATTTCCGGGGCGGAGGCGCAGATCAGGGCCGCATTGCCAACGGGTATGTCCGAGGGGAGGTGATCCGCGTGTCCGCTAGTGAGCGCTGCCAGATGTGCCTGGCCTATCTGATTCATGGCCAGGGCCGCTGCCCCGAGTGCCCCAGCCGGTGCTTCTGCCGTCTGTGGCTGTCCCTGCATGTGTAGGCCGCCCACGCCGATGGGCGGCCCCAAAGGAGGTGAGCACCTATGTACCGAGTGCATGCCCTGCTGCGTCGTCTGCCCTATGTGCAGTCGCTTATTATGCGGGTGCT
>DAHWHV010000534.1 GCA_027335545.1 Clostridia bacterium | reverse complement strand
CCCCGGCGGGGCCTGGCGCCCGAGGGCGCGGACGGACGGCGGGTGCCCGGGCCCTCGCCGACATCGGAGAGGGCCCCGCACCCCCTCGCCCCCGCAGGGTCGCGGCCCGGGGCTGCCCGCCGCTCCGCGTCCCGCACGCGGCGCGGACCCACTGGGCGCGCCAAGCCCGGGCACTGCCCCAACGGCTTCCACCGGACCAAGCTGACCAATTGCGTTTTTCGAGGCGCGCCTCGAGGGCCCCGGGACGACGCGCAACTGGCAAACGGTGCTCCGCCTCGCCCGCTTGGCCGAGGAGGCGCGGCCGGCCACGTGACCCCGCAAGCCGGGCGGCCGGCTCGTGCACCATCGTCGGGGTCACGGCGGGTCTGGGCACCCCGCCTGTGGGGGTGCACGAGCCGGAGCCTGGCTGCAGGCGTACGAGGAGGCGGCCAAGAGCCGGAGGCGCCGCCGCCACATCGGCGCGGTTGGGGGCGGCGCCCCACAGCCGGCTCGGAGGGGGGTGCCGCCAGAGCGGACTTTGGCGGCACCCCCCTACCCCCCGGCCTGGGCGAAGACCACGCACGCCGGGGCGGGGAGGGCGAGGGAGTGCCCCGTGGGCTCCAGCCGGCCGGTCGCGGCGTCCACGCCGAAGGAGGCGAGCGCGTCGCTCCCCTGGTTGGCGGCCAGCAGCCACGCCCCGCCCGGGTGCAGGGCGAAGTTGCGCGGCGTCCGTCCGCCGCTGCCGTGGTGCCCAAGCGGGGTCAGGCGCCCGCTGTCCGCGGCGAGCCCGAAGACGGCGATGCTGTCGTGCCCCCGGTTGGAGGCGTAAACGAATCGCCCGCCGGGGTGGACGTGGATGTCCGCGCCCGTGCTCTCCCCCCGGAAGTCCGCGGGCAGCGTACCGCTCACCTGCAGGGCGCGCAGGGCGCCCGTTGCGGCCTCCCAGGCGTAGGCGACCACCGTGGAATCCAGTTCGTTGATCAGGTAGGCGTAAGGGAGCCGCGGATGGAACTCGAGGTGGCGCGGGCCGGCCCCCGGGGCCGTGCCGACGCCGGGCGGATCGGCGGGGAGGAGGGCGCCGGCCGTCGCGTCCAGCCGGTAGACCTGGACGCGGTCGATCCCCAGGTCCGGGCAGTAGACGAAGCGGCCGGACGGATCCGGCGTGGCGGAGTGGGGGTGCGGTTCCGCTTGGCGCGCGTGGGCGCCGGAGCCCTCGTGACGCACCACGGTCGCCGCCGGCTGCAGGCCCCCGTCGGCGCGCACCGGGTACAGGGCAATGGTCGGGCCCGCGTAGTTGGTCGCCAGCAGGTAACGACCGCCGGCCGCGAGGGACACGTGGCAGGTGGCGCGCCCGTGGGCCCCCTGGCGGTTCAGCGGCGCCAGGTCGCCGCTGCGGGGGTCGCGGCCGAAGGCGCAGACCTCTCCCCCGGCCCCTCCCGGGGCCTCGCTGGCGGCGTACAGGGCTCGGCCGTCCGGGCGCAGGGCCAGAAACGACGGATTGGGCACGCCGGACAGGGCGCCCTGGATGCCCAGGCGGCCCGTCGCCAGGTCGAAGCGCAGGTGGAAGAGCCCCTCCCGCCCTTGCGGTTGGTAGCAGCCGCAGTAAACGGAGCAGGAGTCGGGCGTCGTGGCCAACCGTTGCCAACCCCTTCCGACGTATCGACGGCGCGGACCGCCGAGCAGCGCGGCGGTCGGGCCCGCTGCGGCGGGCGATGCGCACGCGAGGGCCCGCGCGCGCTCCACCCCCGGCGCGGGGGCTCAAGGGTCGCTCGGCGCCGAC
>DAHWHV010000516.1 GCA_027335545.1 Clostridia bacterium | reverse complement strand
GGCGATGCGCGGCATCTCGGTCGGCTCGCGGGCGATCTCCGCCTGGGTCGCCTCCAGCAGCAGTTGCGCCTTCAGGGCGGCAGACCCCGCATCGTCCCAGAGGTTGCGCACCTCGCAGGGGTCGGCGACCAAGTCGAAGAGTTCCCCGTAGGGTTGGTCGCGGTAGACGGTGATCTTGTAGCGGGGGCCGACGTAGGTGCGCAGGTGCAGGCGCGTGGGTTGGTGGCGGTTCTCGACGACGGCGCACCCCCGCACGGCGGCCCCCCCGGCCCAGGCCGGGAGTTGGTCGCGGCCCTGCATGCGCCCGGGGACGGGGAGCCCGGCCGCGCGCAGGAAGGTGGGGGCGAGGTCGACCAGGCTCTGCAGCGAGGCGTTCTCGGCGCCGGCCGGCACGCGCCCCGGGAAGCGCACGAGGAAGGGCAGGCGGATCAGGTCCTCGTAGTGGAAGGCCCCCTTGGCCGTGAGGCCGTGCTGCCCGAGGAAGTGGCCGTGGTCGGTCGTGAAGACGACCAGGGTGTCTTCTGCGAGGCCGTGCCGGTCCAGGCGGTCGAGGATGCGCCCGATCTCGCGGTCCATGAAGCCGATCATGCCGTAGTAGACGGCCATGTCCTGTCGCAGCCGCTCGGGGTCGTGCAGGTGGCTGTGGAAGCCGTGGTTGCCGTGGGGGGTCTCGCGCCACGCGCTGAAGTCCGGGTGGGGCTCCTGGGTCAGGCGGAAGTGGGGCGGGTTGTGGTCGTGCTCCCCGGGGACCAGGGCCCCCGGCTCCATGTCCGCGGGGTCGTAGAGGCTCGCCCACGGCTCGCTGACCAGGTAGGGCGGGTGGGGGTCGTGGAAGCTCGCCCAGCAGAAGAACGGAAGTTCCGCGGCGACGGCGCGGTCGATCGCCGCGATCGTGCGCTCCGCCGTCCAGTGGGTGTAGTGGAAGGCCTCGGGCAGGTCCCAGCGGTGGCGGCGCGGCGGCCGGCGCGGTTCACCCGGCGGGGCCTGGAAGAAGTCCCGCCAGTTCGGCAGGCCGCTCTCCTGCATCCAGATGGCGTAGTGCTGGCCGGCGTGGGCCTCGTCGGCGTGGTTGCGCGCGACCTCGATGTGGTCGAACCCGTACCAGGGGCCGTGGAACCCGCGCCAGAAGTCCAGGTCGCGCAGGGTGGGCTGGCACTCCAGCGATTCGCTGCCGGGCTGGGAGGCCAGCGGCTGGAAGTGCGCCTTGCCGATCAGCGAGGTGGCGTAGCCGGCGGCGCCCAGGTCGGCCCCCACGGTGGGGACCGTCTCGGGGAGCTTGACCCCGATCGTCCAGCAGCCGTGGACCGAGGGGTACTGCCCCGTGATGATGCTGGAGCGGGAGGGCGAGCAGACCGGGTTGGGGCAGTAGGCGCGCGTGAAGCGCGTCCCCTCGGCGCAGAGCCGGTCCAGCGCCGGGGTGCGGATGCGGGGGTTGATGGCGCCGATCGTGCTCCAGTGCTGCTGGTCCGAGGTGATCAGGAGGATGTTGGGCCGACGGGCGGGCACAGGCCTCACTCCTTCGCGGCGGTCGCTGCACGGGGCCGGTGGAGACGGCCCACCCGGTCCTACGCCGCGTCCGGCCGCAGACCTGCGCGGGGGCGTGCGGCCCTGCCGGCCACGAGGCGGGGGCCAGGCACGGGAGGGCGGCCGGCCGGCGGCCCCTGCGGGCCGGACCCTGCGCCCC
>DAHWHV010000510.1 GCA_027335545.1 Clostridia bacterium | reverse complement strand
CTGGGCCACCCCCTCGCCCCCGGCGGGGTCCCCGCCCGGCGGTGCCCCCGCCCAGCGTCCGGCGCGCGGGCCTTCCTCCCCCGTCGATCGGCGGCCTCGATCGCCCGTAAGGCCCGGCGCGCCCGCGCCCCCCCCCCGCACGGCGCGGACCCGCTTGGCGCGCCAAGCCCGGGCGGCCACAGCGCACAGCTGCCAGCGCCCACAGCGCAGCGAGGGTTCGCCTGCGGCGAGCGGTGCTAGCGGGCCGCTGCGAAAAGCCGGAGGCGGCCCCGGAACCACAAGGGCCAGTGGGTTACCGAGGAGCGTGGGCAGTGCATCCGAAAGCACGGCGCTGCCAGAGCGGTCTCTTGCAGCGCCGTCCCAGCGGAGCGAGGCTCGCCCACGGCGAGCGGTGCTCCGCAGCCCGCGGCGCCGCCGTGGCCCTCTGTTTCCCTCCCTACCCCGCAGCGAGCTGGGCGCGGGAGAACGCCGCCTCCATCCCGGCGAGCACCGGGGACAGGGGGCGCCCCGCGGCGACCAGGGCGGGGAGGACGACCTCGTTTTCCTTCCGGGCGTGCGCCGCGAAGAGGGCCGCCGCCGCGGCGGCCTCCAGCGCGGCGCGGCGCCGCACCGCCTCCCCGCCGGACACGTGGGCCGCGATGCCGGCGAGGGCCTCGGAGCGGTCCCGGAGCTCCCGGTGGTCCAGGACCAACGCTGCAACCAACGCCGCCCCGCCAGCCACCCCTCGCGCCACCGCGTAGATCGTCTCCTCCTCGGCCTGGGCGTGGGGCAAGACCTCGCCCCGCCAATACCCCACCAGGGCGGCCAGGGCGCCCGCGAGCCCCTGGTCGGGATCGCCGAGGGCCGCCGTGCGCCGGTCCAGCTCCTCCACCATGGCCGCATGGTGGGCCGTCACCTGCGCGATGACGGCGCGGTCTTCTGCCGAAGGCTCCTGGGGCCCGGGCCCGCCCTCCGCGCCCCCGGCCGGGAGGTGGACCGCGAGCAGGGTGGCGCCCTGCGGGCCGCCCACGAAGCCCCGCGCCGCCCCCGCGCGCACCCAGAGCATCTCGCCCGCCGCCAGGGGGTAGGCGTGGCCGTCCACGGTGAACTCGACGGACCCATCGAGCAACAGGGCGCAGGCCTCCGGGCGGAGCGGGCCCGCCGCGTGCGCCTCGCCCGGGGCGACCGCCACCCGGCGCACATCGCACCCCGGGGCCTCCACCAGCGGCCGCAGGTCGATCCCCGACACGGGGACGGGGCCGCGGAGCGGAAAGACCCTTGCCGTCAGTGGGGCAGACTGCGCATCCATCTCCACATCGCCTCCTCGGAATCTCGTGAATCTCGGATGCACCTGGTGAATCTCGCCAAGTGGTCGCGGGGCGGTGCCTCGGGACGTTCGCGCCACGTGGCCGCGCGGTATGGTCGGAGCCGTCAGCGGAAAACGCGGGGGGGGCCGGAACGCGACCCCTGGCGCCGCCCCTTCGATCTTTACTGGTCTTAGCCCGGGGGGCCCTTCGATCGGCGGGCCAGACCCCGGGGCTGTGGACCCGAACGCCCCCAGCCCGCCGGCGAGGCCCCCGGCCGGGCGTCCTCAGTCGGCGAGCTGCGACTCCCCGGCAGCGGGCCTCTGCCCGGCGGGCAGGTCCCGCAGGTCGCACATGCCCGCGATGGGCGAGCATGCATGCCACATGGGACAGGTGTTGAAGATCAGGACCAGGAGAGCCACCAGGCCCAGCTTGACCAGGACGAGGTGCCCGAAGGGACCCTGCACGGCCCAGCGCGTGATCCCCACGGCGTTCCAGACCTGCAGCAACCCCGTGGCCACGATCAGCGGCAGGGCGATCCGTACCACGGCGCGGAAGCGCTCCAACTGCGCGTTGGCCGCGATGACCACGGGTAGGGAGAGGTCCTCCCGCGCCGCCGGCACCGCCACGGCCACGTTCCACACGGCACCGCCGAACCAGGCGGCGAACGCCGACAGGTGCAGGATCCGCCACAGCAGCCCCTGCCAATCGCCGGGGGTGTCGTACCACACCTGCAGGAAGGCGGCCGACCACAGCAGCAACGAGACGGCGGTCAGCGCCCCGGGCCGCACCCAACCCCCGGTGGCCGCGGCGCCGGGCCGCGCGTCCGACCACCGGGCCAGGATCGCCCAACCCAGCAGCGCCGCCCCCGATGCGGCCAGGGCCAGGTGCTCGTCCAGGGGGGCGCCCGCGCCCGCCCGCCAGTAGGCCGGGGCCAGGGCCGCCCCGCCGCAGGCCGCCGCCAGCCATGCCCCGCGCTCAAGGCGGCGAAACCGCGCCCGCTGCCGCTGCGCGTAGGCCCCGGCCTGTGGACCGCCCACCAGCCGGGTGGCCGGTTGGAGGATCCACGACTCCCAGAGCCGGCCCCCCGCCGCCGTCGCCGCCCCCATGAGGAGCAGGTAGCGCGCGGCCGCATGGGCGTAGCCCAGGTGGGCGCCCACGACGGTGGTCAGCACCGTCCCGACGGCGGCGGCGCCGGCGATGACGACCATCGCCACCTTAGGCAGGGCGTACTTGTTGAGCAGACCCGTCGGATCGGCCGCCAGCCGCTGGGCGGGCAGATCGCCACCCCTCGCCACGCTGACCCACCTCCAGCGTCGATCCGGGGGGCGCGGCGGGCCCGGATCACCCGCAGCCGGCGCCCGGCCCCGCGCACCGCCCCGACCCCCGAGGCACCGCCTCAGCCGGCCGAGGCCCGCTTGCCGATGCGCACGCGCCAGACCTCCGGCCCGCTCTCGATGTAGGACCAGTCGAACTCCCCGGGGCGCTCCGCCTCGAATTCGTAGCGCAGGGGCTTGGGGTCGTGGTCGTTGATCAGCAGCATCGCCTCCCCGGCCGGCAGGTCGGAGAAGGTGCGGTGGATCCTCAGGTGCTTCTCGCGGGGCGGCAGCGGTCGCACATCCAGCGTCGCGGCAAAGGCCTCGGCCATCACGGCACCCCTTTCGCGGCGCCCGGCACGGGTGGCACCGGACCGCAGTTGCCAGCGTAGCGCCGGGCGACGCGGCGGGTGGTGACGCCGGTCACCGGGGGCCGCGGCACCCGTCACCGCCGACGCCCGGCGCCGCCGCCACACTGGCCGCGCGCCCCGCCGCGAGCGGCGCGGGCCTGGGGGTCGATGCCCGTTGATCTACCTGGACCACGCCGCCACCTCGGACCCGAAACCGGTCGAGGTCGTGGAAGCGGTCGCTGCTTGCCTGCGCGACGCCAACGCCAACCCGGGCCGCGGCGCGCACCGGCGGGCCGTCGCGGCGGCCCGGCTGGTCTACGGGGCCCGCGCGCGCTTGGCCGTTCTGCTCGGCGTGGCGGACCCCGCCCGGTTGGTGTTCACGTCCGGGTGCACCGACTCCCTGCACCTCGCCCTGCTCGGCCTGCTGGGCGAACGGTCAGGGCGGGTCGTCTGCAGCGCGTTTGAGCACAACGCCGTCTGGCGCCCGCTGCGGGCCTGGGCGCACCGCTCCGGCGGGGAACTGGTCGTCGTCCCGCCCGCCGCGGCGGACCGCCCCCTCGACCTGGCCCTCCTGGCCGCCGCGCTGCGGGGGGCGCGCCTGTGCGTGCTGACCCACGCCAGCAATGTGACGGGGGCGATCCTGCCCGTGGCCGAGGCGTCCGAGGTCTGCCGCCGGCACGGCGTGCCGCTGGTCGTGGATGCGGCGCAGGCAGGGGGGCACCTGGCGGAGGGCTGGGACTCTTCGGGCGCGGCACTGGTCGCCTGCTCCGGACACAAGGGCCTGCTGGGCCCGCAGGGCACCGGGCTGCTTTACCTCTCCGCCACGGTGGACCTCCCGCCCGTCCGGCTCGGGGGCACCGGGGGCAATTCCGAGGAGGACGTGCCGCCGCGGGACCTACCCGAACGCTTTGAGGCCGGCACCCTGAACACGCCGGGGATCGCCGGGCTTGGCGCCGCCGCGTCGGTGCTGCTGCGGGTGGGCCTCGCGGCGCGCCGCCGGGCCGAACTCGCCCTGCTGGAGGCCTGGCTGCCCGACCTGCGGCATCTGCCCGGCGTGCGGGTCTTGGGGCCGCCCGCGGCGCGCGACCGCACGGGCTGTGTCTCGCTCGCCGTGGAGGGCTGGCACCCCTCCGCCGTGGCGGAGGTCCTGGATCAACGCTTCGGGATCGCCACGCGGGCGGGGCTGCACTGTGCGCCCTTGGCGCACCGGACGCTGGGGACCTTCCCGGCCGGCACGGTGCGGCTGAGCCTCGGCTGGCGTACGACGGCCGCGGAGTTGGACGCCGTCACGCGGGCGCTGGCCTGGGTCGCGGCGCACCGGGAGGCGGCGGCATGCGCCTCTACCTGACCTTCGGCACCACCTACGGCGCCCTGCGCGCCGAGGCGCTCCTGCAGGCGGCGGCGATCCCCTGCGCGGTCGTACCCAAACCGCCCGCCATCCGCGGGGCGTGCGGCCTAGCCGTGCGGCTGACCTGCGCGGATGCGCCGCGGGCCCTGAAGGCCCTGGGCGCGGCCCACCACGCCCCCCGGCAAAGCGTCACGCTGGATTGAGCGTGGCGGCGCCACGCCCTCCGATGCACCAGGGGCAGCGGACACCCCGCGGCGGTGACGCGGCGCACCCGACGCCGAGGCGCGTGGGCGTAGGCTGCGCTCGGCGGGGGTGTGCGACCCCGGCCAGAGGCGGGAGGGTGGCGCGATGGACACTGGCGCGGAGCGGGCGCCCGGCCCAGGCGGGGTGCGGTCGGGTGGTCCTGGGGCGGGGGATGCGCAGGGCACATGGCGTGTAGACACCCTGTCCTGGCTGGATCAGGGCGGGGACGTGTCGTGGGGGTTCGCGCAGACGACGAGCGGGGGCGAGCGATGGGTGCGCTCCGGGGTGCGTCTGGCGGCGCGCCCCCTGATCATGCGCGCCTCCGGCGACCCGTTGGGCGGCAGCTGGACGGCACCCCTGCTGGCCCATGCGGCGGCCGCCGCCAGCTTGGCGCCACCCGCGACGGACCAGGTGTGGGTGAGCGCAAGCAACTTCGCCGCCGTACACGAAGTGGTCCGGCAGCAGCGGCGGCGCGGTGTGCCCCTCTTCCAGGCCGGCGCACTGGAGGACGAGTTGCAGTTCCACGACCCGCACGCCGCGCGCCCTC
Organism: Clostridia bacterium; assembly: GCA_027335545.1. The sequence continues at coordinate 586 of DAHWHV010000510.1, read as the reverse complement.
AGGACTGAGCCCTCCGCCGGGACGGGGCGGCGTCCCCAGGAGGCGAACCGCGGGGAGCCGGCCCGTGCATGGGCGGAGGGTACGGGATCTCTAGCCCTCGGCCGACGCCTTCCTGCCTTCAGGCCTCCGCCCTCACAGGTTCCGGAGTTGCACCGGCTCCTGGAAGTAGCCGTCCAGGGCCTTCGCCGGCGCAGCCGCTCGGCCGGGTGGGGTGTGACGGCCGCCCAGGCGGGGTCGAGCCAGGGGCTGCCGCGGGAGAGTTGCTGCAGGGCATAGCGCCGTGCCGCGCCGATGGCCAGGACGTCTCGCGACGTCTGTCGCCAGGAGCCCGTGAGCGCCACACACCCAGAGGCTTTGTGCGCCGCACGTCACCAGCGAAACAGCGGCCTCCCAGGTCAAGCTGGAAGCCGCCGCCTATTCCCGGATCCCCTTGTTGCAGTTGGGTTTTGGTGCGAGAGGGGGGACTTGAACCCCCACGGCTTGCGCCACACGCCCCTCAAACGTGCCTGTCTGCCAGTTCCAGCACTCTCGCTCGTGCCCGGTCGGAACCTGGGGCTGCACAGGGTGGGACGGGTGCGCCGCAACA
>DAHWHV010000474.1 GCA_027335545.1 Clostridia bacterium | reverse complement strand
CGCGGGGCCCCGCAGGGGGTCGGTCGCGGAAGGCCCGCCCCCAGAGGCCCACGCGGGCAGGGGGCGTTCCGCAGGGATCGCGATGGATGCTATCTCCGTGTACCGCGTGCTGCAGTCCGACGAGTCCGAGGGGTGGTGGGAGGCCTCTCTCCCGGATGGCAGCGAGGCGCAGGGATACACCCTCGGGGAGTTCCTTGCCCAGGCCTGGGCCCGGAGCCCCGCGCTGGCCTCGTGGGCCTACGCCCCCATGGACCCCGGCGCGGCGGCCGAGGTCTTCTCTCGGCCCGGGCTGCCAGGGCGGTCCATGCGCATGGTGGGGGCAATGGCGCCCACCATGGATGAGGCCGAACAGGCGGCAGGGATCGACACGCTCGCGGTGGACGACCCCTGGGCCCGCCGCGAGCGCCACCGGGAGCGCGCCCGCTCCGTGCGGGCTGCGGCCGAGGCCGAGGCGATGCGCCTCGGAGCGTGCGGCGAGGACGTCCCCCGCTGGGCCGGCGTCCTGGCATGGTCGGAGGCGTTTCCCGCCCGGTCAGACGGGCGGAACCTGCCGGCCGAGACGCCGCGGCCGGCATGGTGGCCATGCCGCGAGGGGGCCCGCGGGGCGGCGTGGGACCGTAAGGCCCGGCGCCACGCCTCCAACGGGGGTGCGTGGACGGCGGCGGCAGCGGCCGCGTCCATCGACAGCTGGGGGTCCGTGCGCCGGGACGCCGCGTGGGCTGTCCAGGTGTGCCTGGCGGCCTTGGTGCGCGGCGCCCCCGATGTAGCCGCAAGCGTGGCGGCGGCCGTGCTCGCCACTCCTGCCCCCTGGTCCTGGGTCGGCGTCAGCCGCTCTGACCTGGTGGAGGCCTGGCGGTCGGCCCGGCGGGAGCAGCAACGGGAGGAGGTCGCCAGCGCGCGGCGGGATGCCGCTGCGGCCCTGACCGAGGAGGGCCTGCAGGTCGCCATCGGCGCCATGATCGAGGGGGCAGCAGATTGGGACGGCGCCCACAACGCCGTCCGGTGCTGGCTGGACGATCTCTGGGCCCCACTGGAGCCCGGTCACATCGAGCTACGCGCCGGCCCACTCCGGGTGGACGCTTGGGAGCGGGAGGGAACATACGTCTACGTCGCTCGGCGAGGCGGCGATGACGTGTTCGCCGAGGGCCGGGTCCCCTCCGGGACCGGGGCCGTCGCGGCGGCCCAGGTGGCCATCGCCGTTTCGGTGGCGGTGGCCGACGTTTTCGGCGGGGACGCCCGGCCACGGCGCGCGTCCGAGGAGGTCGCCGGGTAGGTCGAGTCGAGGGCGCCGCGCCGGCATGGGCCGGGCGGCGCCTGTCCGCGCGTTGGGAAGGTGGTGCGAAATGGTTCTCTGGCTCCTGAACTCCGCCGTCATCGCGGCGGAGGGTACCTACGCCTACCGCCTCCTCCCGCGAGAGGAGGCGGTAGCCTGGCTCCGCGCCCACGCCCGGGAGGCGGAATCCCGGGTGGGCTACCCAGCGACCGCCGATCACGTCGCGTCCCTCTGCGGCGTGCGGCCGGCGGTGTCCCGAGAGATGTCCCGGATGGCGGCCGGCGACGAGGCGTTGGTCGTCCGCCTGCCGTACCGGGTGGACGACCCGGCGACGAAGGGGGCCCACGCGCCGCAGGCGTGGGAGTACGGGATCCTGCGGAGAGAGGCGTAGTCCCCGCCCCGCCTTGGTACGCTGGAGCGGGGCTTCCGCGTGTCTGGAGGTGGCGCCCGTGACCTGGCGCGGCCTGGCTGATGCTGTAGACCGGCTCCTGCGCGCGGGGCCGCCCCGATTCGCGACGGACGACCTGCGGCTCGCCGCGGCCGAGCTCGCCACGCGCGCGCTACCAGACGCGCCGCCGGCCGCAATCAACATCGCGGCCCTCGCCCTGTCCATGCGCGGACGACTTGTGGTCCACCGGATGGCGACAGGCGCCACGCGGATGGTCCACGAGACGGACCTGCACAGCCTACCCGGGGAGCCGCCCCGGCTGCTGCGCGGGCCGTGGATCGCGGAGGCGCGGGAGCCCGAGCGCGGGCTATTCGCCGGATGCGCGGCCCTGGGCGGGTATCCACTGGACGGGG
>DAHWHV010000471.1 GCA_027335545.1 Clostridia bacterium | reverse complement strand
GGGCTGCGTCCCAGCCGGGGCCCAGCCGCGCGAGCACGGCCTGCAGCCGGGCCTCGGACTGACGCAGCTCGGCCGCGACGGCATCGAGCCGCTCCGCGCGGCCGCGCTGGAGGCCGGCCGCCGCCAGCAGGGCGCGGAGTGCGCCCTCCGCCTCCAACCAGGCGAGGTCCGCCCCGGCAGCCTCTCGGCCCTGGAGGTCCTGCCGCGCCCGCGCGAGGTCGTCGGCCGCACCCTGGCACGCGCCCTCCAACTGGCTGCGGCGGCGGCGCAGGGACTCCAGGGCCTCGGCGTGGCCGTCGATCTCGGCCGGGGACGCGGCGCTGAGCGGGAAAGCGCAGAGGCGCTCCTCGGTCCAACCCTCGCCCAGGGGGCGCAGCGCGGCGGCCAGGAGGCCCTCCGCCCCGCGCACGTCGGCGGCGGCCTGCGGCAGGTCCTCCTCCAACCGCTGCCGCTGGATCGGCAGGCCCTCCGCGGCGGCGCCGATGCGCCCGGCGAGGGGGAGGAGATCCCCGTGCGCCGGCTCCGCCGCGGCGGCCGGCTCCAGTTCCGCCGCCTGCTGCGCGATCTCGGCCTTGCCCGCGCGCAGCCGGTCGATGTCGGAGCGCAGCTCGGGGATGCGGCGCACCGGCCCCTCGGGCAGAGGCTCCCCCTGGGGTGCGGCCACGAGGGCCTCCCAGGCCGCCCGCCGCGCCGCCCACCGCTCGCGCAGATCCAACAGCAACTCGGTGCGGCGGAGCTCGGCGCGCACGGCCTCGGCCTCGCGCTGCGCCGCGACGACGCGGGCCGCGAGCCCCTCCTCGTCGGCCCGCAGTTCCGGCCACCGCGCGGCCGCCTGCTCCGCGGCGCGGAGCCCGGCCAGCGCCTCGCGCAACTCCCGCGCCTTCAGCCGGAGCACGGCCTGGGGCGCCTTGGGGCGCCACAGGGCGTCGGTCTCCTTGGCGAGCTGGCGCTGCACGTCGCGCACCGACCGCCCGGCTCCCGCCACCGCCGCCGAGAAGATGCGCTCCTGGACGCCCGTGCCCGTGAGCGTGCCGAGTTCCCGCAGCTCCTCCAGCCCGAAGGCGAAGACTTGGCGGTAGACCGCGGCATCGATGTTGCCGACCAGCGCCGGCAGCTCGGCCGCTTCGAGGCGCCGCCCACTGTCCGGGTCGGTGCAGCTGAGGCTGCCGCGGGCGCCCTGCTGCTGGAGGTGGTAGCGGCGGCCGCCTTGCTCGACGAGCAGCGACCCGTGCAGCGTCCCCCCGCCGCCGAAGAGCATGGCGCGGATGAAGCGCAGGAGGGTGGACTTGCCGGCCTCGTTGGGCCCCTCGATCACCACGACGCCACCCCGCGGCGGGAGGTCCAGCGCGACGTCGAGGTCCCGCAGGGGCCCGAAGCGGCCGACGCCGATGCGCGCGATCCTCATCGCTCCCGTTCCCCCCGCTCCTCCAGGAGGTCCCAGGCCAGTTGCTCGGCCTCCTCGGACAGCTGGTCCCCGGCGGCGGCGATGCCCTCCCAGTCCAGTTCCCGGCGGATGGCCGAGAACTCCCCCGTCCCGCTCAGGCCGCGCAGCAGGGCCGCCACGCGGGACGGCGCCTCCGAGCGGTGGGCGGCGCTCCAGCGGAGCAGGTCGCCGACGAAGTCCGCCGCCTCCATCCGCTCCCGCCGGTCCCGCGGCGGGCGGGTGCGGATGGTGAGGTCGTCCCACCAGAGGTCCCCGGGCCCCGCCGCCTGCTCCCGCAGGTCCCGCAGAAGGTCCTCCCGCGCAGCGGGGCGGGTGAGGTCGGCGTGCAACGGCGTGGCCCCGCCGACCTCCGCCCGGGCGATGAGGCCGCGGTCCGCCCGCCGCGCCTGCGCGCTTTGGAGCAGGTGGCCGACCAGTTCGTCGGCCGAGCCCAGGGGCGTCTCCCCCAGGTCCAGGGTCAGGGTGGCGAACCGCCAGAGGTCGCAGGGCCGGAAGTCCAGGGTGGGCGGCCGGCCCACCCCGGCCTCCACCAGGTAGAAGCCACGCGGGCCCTGCTCGCCGGGGTGGCGGGCCTGGAGGTTGCCGGGGTAGACGGCGGCGGGGCCTTCGGCCGCGAGCGTCTGGCGCGTGTGCACGTGACCCAGGGCCCAGTAGTCCAGGCCCGTGCGGCGCAGATCCTCCAGGCTGCAGGGCGCGTAAACGTCATGCTCCGGCTGCGCGCCGACGCTGGCGTGCAGGAGGCCCACCTGGTAGACGGCAGGGGGGACGTCGCTCCGACGGCGGAAGCGCAGGGCCAGGTTCTCCGTCACGTGGCGGACGGGGTAGGACATGCCATGGACCAGCGCCACGGTCTCCCCGTCCCGCAGGACGGGCACCGAGGTGACCCCGTCGTGGCCGAAGACCGTTACCCCCGGCGGCCAGGCGCGGATGGCGGGCCAGCGCCCCCCCTGCGGGTCGTGGTTGCCGTGGACGACGAAGGCCGGGACGGCCGCCGCACTCAGCCGCTGCAGGCCGCGCAGGAAGCGGAGTTGGGCGCGGATGCCGGCCGCCTCCTGGTCGTAGACGTCGCCCGCGATCACCACGAAGTCCGGCCGTTCCTCCAGGCAGGTGTCCACGGCGCGGTCCCAGGCCTGCAGCGAGGCGTCCGCCAGCGCCGCCTGCAGGGCGGGGTCGGCCAAGCCGACGCCGCGGAAGGGCGTGTCCAGGTGGAGGTCCGCCAGGTGGGCGAAGCGGAGCGCGGCCATGGACTCCCTCCTTGCGCTGGGCGCGGGTGGGCGCGCCGGCGCGGTCGCCAGGGGGCTGGGGCCCCGCACGGGCCGCGGCCGGGGGCCAGGGGCTCCGGATCGGGGGACGCGTTCTCGGCGGCGGGTTGGTGAACCTTCCAGGTGCAGGGGGTGGGCAGGGTGGCGTCGTTCCGGAGGGGGCTCTTCGGCCAGAAGGCCCACAGGGCGAAGTGGTGGTCGCCGCGTCCGCGGTCCGCCCTCGGCCAGTTGGGGCTTGCGGCAGAACGGCCGCGGGAGAGCGGCCGCCCCGAACCGCCCGTGGCCGCCAGGTGCGTCGCCGCCGTACGCCGCGACTTGGGCCCGCGGCGGGAGACGCCTGTGGCCCAAGCACTTCACGGAGAATGACGCCACCCTGAGGGGGTGGGCGGGGGCCGGGGCGGGGCGGGTCGCCGGGGGCACCTCGCGACCGGGACCCTGCCTGGAGGGCGCGACGCCCCGCGGCCTGGCGCGTGGACCCCCAGCCCAGGCGCGCCCGGCCCGCGCGCCGCTCCCGCCGCCGCAGCCACGGCACCGGCCGGAGTCCCGGTGGGACCCGCCAAGCGGGCGACCGCGGCTCACCCCGGAGCGGGGAGCACTCCGCGGCTGCGCAGCCCGTCGAGGATCTGCGGCAGGGTGAGGCCGTGCTGGCGGGCGATCTCCGAGGCGAAGTGCGACGCGCCCCCGGGCGGGCCGGGCACGATGCGATAGGTAGGGTGGGGCACGGCGGCGGCGCCCGCGTGCGGTGGCGCCTGGACCGCCACGGTGAGGCTGCCGACCGGACTGGGCCCCGGCAGGGAGGCGTTGATCTCCTCGCTGCGCAGGGCGAGTTCGTGTAGGTGCGTGGCATAGATGACGCGGCAGCCCAGGGCCCGCAGACCGCGCAGGATGTCCAGGCCCAGCGCCGCCCCCTCCGGCGCGCTCGTCCCGCCCAGGACCTCGTTGAGCAGGACGAGGCTCGCCGGACCGGCCCGGCCGAAGATCTCCCCCATGCGCGCGGCCTCTTCATCCAGGCGCCCCTGACCGGCCCCCCCCTGCTCCGGGGCGGGGAAGTGCGTGAGCAGCCGGTCGCAGGCCGCCACCCGCGCCGCACGGGCCGGCACCGGGAGGCCGCACTGCCCCAGCACCTGGACGACCCCGACGGCCCGCAGGTAGGTCGTCTTGCCCCCGCGGTTGGGTCCGGTGAGGACCCAGATGCGGGGCAGACCCGCCAGCGCCGGGGGGGCGCACCCGTCCACCCGGCCCCCTCCCTGCTCACCCGCCGGGACCCGCGTCCCGTCCGCGGCCCCGCCGTCCGAGGCCCCGTCCGAACCGGCCTCGCCCGGCCGGGGCTCCCCCGGTCCGGGCTCAGCGGGTCCACCCCTGCCCGGCCCGGGCGGGCCGAAGACCAACGCGTTGTACACCAGCGCGCCGGGGTCCCGCAGCCGGTCGGCCAGCACGGGGGACCAGGCGTCGTGCACCCGGCAGGCCGCCCCCGCGCGCCCCACCTCCGCCACGCACACCGGGCGGCCGCGGGCGCGCCAGCGCCGCCCCAGCGCCGCGCCGCCCAGGAGCAGCACGAGCTCGTCCTCAAGCCCGGCCACGGCCTGCGCGTGGACGAAGCGGAAGGCGTGCAGCGCCCGCTCCACCGGGGCGGCGACGGCCTCCAGCAGGGCCTGGAGCTCGCGGCTCAGCGCACCCTCGCGGGCCGACCAGTCGACGGGTTGGTGCCGGAAGAGGCGCGCGAGGCCCGTGGCCCCCGCCGCCGGCCCCAGCAACTGGGCCAGGGCCGTCTCCTCCGCCGCCACCGGGTGGTCGGAGAAGCCGACGATGGCCGCCGCTTCCGGTTCCAGCGCCGGGGACACGTTGATCCCGATGCTCACCGAGCGGACCGTATCCAGCGTGCGCCGCCAGCGCGGCACCTCGACCGCCAGGGCGCGCAACTCGGCCGTGTCCGCGGCGGCCACGTCCGCCCGCAGGCCGAGCAGGCCCTCGGCGCGCACCTCGTCCCCCGCGAGGGCGCGGCGCAGCGCCGCGATCGCGTCCACGTAGGCCTGCAACTCCACCACGCGCGCGCCGATGCGCGCGGCTCGCGGCGCCTCGCGCGGGAAGTGCTCGGGTCGGTGGCGCACGAGGGTGCGCAGGCAAACGGACGCCTCGGCCAGAGCGTCGCAGAGCCGGGGCGAGGCGAGCAGGTCGGCGCTGACGGCGGCCCTGGCCCGGCTCGTCGCGGGGTCCGCGGGGAGGTCCACCACAGCGGCGCGCACGGCGGCCCGGCGGTCGGGGCGGGCCTCGCTGAGCCAGTCCACCAGCGGATCCAACTCCAGGTCGCTGAAGGCCTGCTCCCCGAGGCGGCCCTGCCGCGCCGCCGCCCCGTCTGGCGGACCGTCGGGCCAGAGGAGACTCCGCACGCTGCGCCCTCCCCTCGCCGCTGGACCCAGGGTTCGCCCACGACCCCGGCCCTCCTGCGCCCAACCCCCGCGCCCAGGCCCCAGGCACGCCGCGCCCTCCCCCGGCTCCCGACCCCCGCCGCCGCGCGCCCGGGGAGCGAGCGCCGGCCTGCGTGGCGCCCACCCGTGGCCCCCCCGCCCCGGGGCTCGCGCCACCCGTTGGTCGAACGCCGTCGGAAAGGGACGAAGGCTTGAGACGGCCGTCGCGAAGGGATTCCCGCGCCCCCCTTCAAAATGGTTTCCCGTCACTCCGAGCCGATCAGTCCGAACCGAGGCCGCCGCACGGCAGGGCACGCCCAGACCCACCGCCCATGAGGGGTGGAGGGGTGCGTGCGGCGTGTCGGTTCGCCATGCCCCAAACGCCGCAGGGGACGGCGCAGGCCCGCGCCCCGCCGCCCGGTCTCTGGGCAGGGGCGGGGCCGCGGGCGCATCGTTCCAGGCCGCGGCCCCAGTCGGTGTCCCGCGTCCACGGGTCGTGCCCCGCGCGCCTCGGGGGATCGGGGCCCCCACCCTGCCCGCCGGAGGGGGAGACGGATGTGCTCGGGGAAGTCCTGGTGGTGGATGACGAACCCGTGCTCTGCGAACTGCTGACCCAGGTGCTGACGGAGGAGGGGTACCCCTCCCGTGGCTTCACCTCGGCGGCGGCCTGCCTGCGCACGATCGAGGCGGGCCTGAGGCCCGCGGTGATCTTCGTCGATCTGCGCATGGCGGAGATGCCGGGCCGGGAGTTCGTCTCGCGCGTACGCGCGATGGGCGGCCAGGATACGCCGCAGATCTACGTCGTCTCCGGCTCCATGGCCGAACACGACTACCCGCCGGGCACCGCGATCCAGGGGGTGGTCCGCAAGCCCTTCGACCTGCGCCACATCCTGCGCATCGTCGCCGCGGCCGGGGCCGCCGCACCCGCGCGCCCGCGCGTGTCCTAAGGGGGCCTGCGGCGCGCCGGGTGCGCCGCGGCGCAGGCCCCGGGGGGATCGGCTGCCGGGCTGCGCCACAGGGCGGGGGGCGGCCGCTTGCGAAGGCCCGTAGCGGCCAGTGCGAAGTCCTGGACCATTTCCCCCCCCCAAGCGAGCACACGCTGCACCGCGACCCGCCCCATGGCGGGCATCCTGGGCGGTCGCGGTCCAGTTCGGGGGGCCGGCGACCCGCCAACTCCACCGGGGGCGCGCAGCGGCGCGCCGTGCCCGTCCCCTGCGGCTCCACCCCCCCCCAACCGCACCCGGGCGGCCTCCGCCGAGCATCCCGCGCACGCCGAGGGCTCACGCCCCCCCGTGCCCCCCCGACGGCCCGTGCGGTCATCCTCACCGCGCCGGACGCCTCTCTGGACACCCCGGGCGCAGGCTGGGAGGCGGCGCGCTGGGGCTCCCGAAGCCCTGCTTTGGCTGCAGGGGCACGGGGTCAGGCGGACGGGCCCCTCCCCATGGGGGCGCGCGCCGGCGGCGAATCGTCGCTGGACGCGGCCCACCCACGCCGTACGGGTGGAATCGGCGCCCCCTTCCCCTTAGAATGCTCCTCTGGAATGCCCCTGGTCCGCTGAGCCCCGCCCCGGCGGGCGCCGACGCCCCCCGGGAGCACGGGCCCGCGGCTCGTCGGGGGCGCCAGGGACGCACGGGCCGGGGGCGAGGCACGAGCGGACTCGTGCCTCGCCCCCGGCCCACAGACCGCACCGGAGGTGCTCGATGGCCGCGCGCATCCTGGACGGCAAGGCCCTCGCCCGCGTCCTGCAGGGCGAGGTGCGGCGCGAGGCCGCGGCGCTGCGGGCCGCCGGCGTGCAGCCGACGCTGGCCATCGTGGACGCCAGCGGGGATCCCGCCGCCCAGCAGTACCTGGAGCGCAAGCGGGAGCGGGCGCGGGCGCTGGGGATCGAGGCCCGGGTCTGGGGGTTCGATCCCGACCTCACCCAGCGCGGCCTCGAGGACCTGGTCTCGGGCCTGGCGGCGGACCCCGGCGTCCACGGCATCATCATCGAGCAGCCCTTCGCCCCCCGCTTCAAGCGCGACGCCGTGCTGGCCGCCCTCCCCCCGGCCAAGGATGTGGACGGCAGCAGCCCGGCGTCCCAGGGCCTGCTGGCCTTCGGCACCCCGCGCTTCGTCCCGGCCACGGCCCTGGCCGCCGTCACCCTGCTGGAGCGCAGCGACATCGCCCTGGCCGGGCGCGACGTAGTCGTCGTCGGCTGCAGCGTGGTGATCGGCCGGCCCGTGGCCCTGCTGCTGCTGGCGCGGGAGGCGACGGTCACCATCTGCCACCGCGAGACCGAGGACCTGGCCCACCACACGCGGCGCGCCGACGTCCTGGTGGTGGCGGCCGGTCAGGCCGGGCTGATCCGCGGGGACATGGTCCGGCCCGGCGCCACGGTCATCGATGTCGGCACGAACGTCGTCGGCGACCGGACGGTCGGGGACGTCGCCTTCGACGAGGTCGCCGCGGTCGCCGGCGCGCTCTCGCCCGTCCCGGGGGGTGTGGGGCCCCTGACCACCGCCTTGCTGCTGCAGAACACCTGCCGTAGCGCGGCCGCCCAGCGCGACAACGGGGGGTAGGCACGTTGGCCGTGGCGGATCTGACCCTGGGGGCCTTCGCCCGGGAGCTGGGGGCGCGCAGCCCCGCCCCCGGCGGGGGGGCCGCCGTCGCCGTCGCCGCCGCCCTGGCGGCGGCCTGTGCGGAGATGGTGCGCGCCTTCACGCCGGAGCCGCTGGCGGAGGTTCCGCCCGGCGCGGCGCCAGCCCTGGTGGAGCGCTGCCTGGCCCTAGCCGACGAGGACGCCGCCGCGTTCACCGCCGTGGGGGCGGCCTACGCGCTGCCGCGGGAACCCGCCGCGGCCCGGCCGCAGCGGCGCCGAGCCATCGACGCCGCGCTGCGGGCCGCCGCCGCCGTGCCCCTGGAACTGGCTGCGGTCACCCTGGAGGTGCTGCGCCTGGCCGAGGCCCTGGCGCGCGCCGGCAACCCGCGCGTGGGAAGCGACGCCGTCGTGGCGGCCCAACTCGCCGAGGCCGCCCTGCGCGGCGCCGCGACGAATGTGCGGGTCAACCTGGCCCTGATCCGCGACGAGGCCTTCCGCGCGGACGCGGAAGAGCGCCTCGCCGCCGCCCTCGCCGCCGGCGCGGGCCTGCGCGCCGCGGTGGAGGCCGTCGCCGCCACCCGCTGAGCCCCCAGGCGCGCACGCGCCGACGGCCCAG
>DAHWHV010000468.1 GCA_027335545.1 Clostridia bacterium | reverse complement strand
TGATCCGGAGCCGGTCCCGCTGCACGGTCGAGAGGGTGGACCCGGGCGATCCCGGTCTCACCGAGGCGGAGCAGGCTGCCGTGTCCGCGGTGCGCAGGGCGATGGGCGCGGGGGGGTCGCCCGATCTGAGCGGTGATGCCCCGGCGCCGTCTCCGGGCGCCGCGCCCCGACCGGCCCCGTGGGCGGTGCGCCTGGGCTTCAACTACGTGGCCCGTCTGGGGCCGGCCGGGAGGGCGGCGTGCGAGGCGGCGGTCGCTGCCGGCGCCACCCACTCGATCACCGAGTTCTGGCGTCACACCGGTCTCGACCGGCCGGCGATGGAGGCCCTGGTCCGCTGCGGTGCCTTTGATCGCCTCAGCGGGGGCAGGCCCCGCCGTGAGCTGCTGTGGGAGCTGGTGGAGGCGGAGGGCTCCCTGCCTTCGCGCCGCGGAGGGCGGAGGACGCGGCCGGCCGGCTCCACCCTCTCCGCCCCGGGTGCCGCACCCTCCGCGCCCTCTCCGCCCCGGGGGCGGGGCCGGGTCGGGCCCCCGCCCTCCGGGCCGGCTCCGCCACCGGGGCCCCTCCTCGACCTCCCCGCGCCCTCCCCCGCGTTGCCGCCGGCGACCCGCCGGGAGCGCGCCGCGGAGGAGTACGCGGTCAACGGCCTCACCACCGGGCCCCACCTGGTCACGTACCTGCGCCCCGTGCTCGACGCCCTCGGCTGCACTCCGCTGGCCCGTGTCCGCGACCTCCCCGACGGGACGCCGCTGCGGGTCGCCGGCCTGGTCATCGCCCGCCAGGCTCCGGTCTCCGCGCGCGGCTTCCGCTTTTTCACCCTTGCCGACGAGGGGGCTCATCTGGACCTGGTGCTCCGCCCCGAGGTGGCCCGGCGCACCCGGGGGGTGGCCGGTTCCAGCCCCCTGCTCATGGCCGAGGGCAGCCTGGAGGTGAGCGCCGGGCGCCGCAACCTCGTGGTGGATGCCCTCGCCGCCCTGGATGGGGACGGCCGCCCGCCGGCCCCGGACGGCGCAACCGCGACGGCCGCCTGGCCGGCCCCGCCGGCTCACGACTACCGCTGAGCTGCAGTGACCGATCTGCGCGGCGCACGCGAGGTGGGCTGTGACAGCGGTAACGCGGTGGCCGCATCTCGCCGATGACCTCGAGCACGTCAGATCACGGCCCCTAGGCTGGCAGAAGCCTCGCAGCCATTCCGCGTTGGAGGAAGCGGTCCGGTGATCTCCCCGCAGCTCTGTCCCGCCTGCGCCACTCCCAACCCGCCCGGTGCCCCGGCGTGCCGCGGCTGCGGTGCTGCCCTGGGACCGCCCCCGAGCGTCACGGATCAGGTCGCGTACGAGTCGGCCCCCCGGCCGGCCGCCGCCGGCGCCCGGGGACCGGGCGGAGCCGAGGGCTGGCCGGTGCTGCGTCTCACCCCCAGCCTGGCGCCCGAGGCTCCCGCCGACAGCTGGGCCGGGATCCCGCGCGAGAAGGTCGCCCCGCCCCCGGCCCCTCCGGACTGGCTGAAGCTCCGCCCCGGGGCGTTCCCCCCGGGCTCCGCAGGCTCTCCGCCCCCTCCCCCCGCTCGGCCCGCGCTCTCCTTCCACCTGGACGTGGGGGCGGGCTCCGCGCTGGCGGCCGGCCCGATCCCCCCGGCGGCGCTTCCCCCGACCGAGGGCGGTCTCACGGTCCCGCGCGACGGGCACCCGGGTGCGGACGGATCCCCGGCACGCTCGGTGGAAGCGGCCGCCGCCCCGTCCGCCTCCTCGCCGGCCGGTCGCGGGTGGGGCATCCGGGAGTCCCGGCCCGCGCGCGGGCCGGGGT
>DAHWHV010000466.1 GCA_027335545.1 Clostridia bacterium | reverse complement strand
CGCACGATCAACCTGAATCTCGCAGTGTCAGGCGGGTGCCGCTGTCCGAGAAGGACCCCGCGTACGAGCGGGTGCGGTCGTGGCGAGGGGCTGGCCCCTGGGCGCCAAGGCGACGGGCAAACCCTTTGCGAAAATCAGGATCAAAGCGCCTCGGTCGACAAGCCGCGTGCCCTACGCGATGCTGGCGTCGGGATGTTGGACCTCGGCAACGCGTGCCGAACCGCCATTCTGGATCGGCAACCGAGACTTCACCGCTACGGACATCGGTCTGGTGTGCGGGACCGCCACGCGGTCTCGGCGGATGAGCCGGCTGGGAACCGGCGCTCACGAACGGCGAGAACATGCCGTGGGAGGCGGCCTTTCGTGTCTCGCTCCCAATACCTGGAGTCAGGGGGAACTCCCCGGTGCTGCCCCACACCGTCCACCGGGGCGGACAACCATGCGGCGCTTCCCGCGGCGCGCGCGAGGGTTGCGGCGCCGCGGGCCCGAGGCGCGCGAGCCTATGCTCCCGTGACGCGGAGGCTCCCCGCCGCGGGACCTCGCTGGCTGCCGCCCACTGGCGCGCCCCCCACCGGCACGGTTTACTCCTGGTGACGGCGGGGATGCTCGGGCCGGTTGGGAGCCCACTGGCGCGCCCCCCAACGGCACGGTTTGCTCGGGCGGCGGTGAAGGGCGAACACCCGCCGCTGCGAATAGGCATCGCGTCGGGTGGGAGGGAGAAGCGGTCATGGCGGCCCGCGGCTGGAAGCCGGGGGCCTGAGGGAGGCGTTCCCCGCGGTTCTGGGAGACTCCGTCCCGGGCCTGGTCGTCGCGGACCGCCTCCGCGTCGTCCGCAGGGCGCTGCCGGCGGCCACGGCCCTTGCGGGGGAATGAACCATGGGGCATGACGAGCCGGGGCATGGCGGGAGGCGCCTGCGCGCGTGGGGGCTCCTGCTGGTGGCGGCGCTCGCCGCCGTGGGCATCGCGGCGGGCACGGCGCGCCCTGGACAGGCGCGTGTCGCGCGGCCGCACCCCCGGACGGCCAGCGAGTTGACGGTGTCCCTCGCCCCGGCGACGGGCAAGGCGGGTACCCTGGTGCGCGTGGAGGGCCGCTCCCCCGGCGGCGGGGCGGCCTACGCCTGGGCGTGCTGGATCCGCTGCGGGCCCGGGGGGCTGCGCCAGCACGTCCCCGTGGTGTGGAACGGCGCGCGCTTCACGCTGTCGCTCCAGGCACCGGCGTTCGTTTGGCGGCGGGACGGTCGGCCGGCCGCGCTGCCCCCAGGGCGCTACCCCCTGCTCCTGGCCTGCCTGCGCGGCCCGATCCCCGGCTGCATCGCGCGGCCTGGCGCCGCGGCCCGCTTTACCCTCACCGCCGGCGCGCCCACAGTCCGGTGGTCCAACCTGCCGGTCGGCGGCCCGTGGCTGCCTGCCCAACCGGGCGGCGGCTTCCCCGGCTTCGGGCTGGGGCTGGGCCGGGTGCTGAGCGTCGGCACCTGCGTGGGAGGCAGGAACAGCCAGCCACCCGAACTGCTGGTGTCCCGCGACCTCGGCCGCCGCTGGAGCCACGTACCGCTCCCGGCCCACGAACTCGGCGAGGGGCCGGGCGGCGTCATCGGCTGTCGCGCCGTCCTGCCGGACCCGGTCAGCCGGGCGACCTTCTACGTGGCGGGTGCGGCCGACCCCGGCACGGCGGCCCCCTCCTTCGCCTCGCCGCTCCCGCTCTACACCACCGACGGCGGCCGCACCTGGCAGCTCGTTCCTGTCCCGGCCGGCTTTACGTCGTTCCGGGGGTGGGCCGGTTTCACCAGTGGCGACAACGCCGTGGTCTCCTGGTACACTCGCGCCTTCTTCGGCCAGCCGCTGCAGGGGGACATGTTCGCGGAGGAAGTAGGGCTCCAAGGTGGGACCTCATGGGTGGAGGTACCGCTGGTCTGCCCCCGCGGGGCGCCCTGCCTCTGGCGCCTCGCCGGCCTCAACCCCGCGTTCAATGGCGGGAGCCACATCCGTGGCCTGGTGATCTCCTCCGACGGTGGCCGGAGCTGGTTCTGGGCGCGCTTCGCCGGCATGGACCTCAGCGGCGGTCACCCCGTGTTCAGCGGCTCCACCGTCCTCTGGCCAGCGGCAGTCGCCTGGCCCAGCGGCACCGCGGGGCTCTCCACGGACGGCGAGGCCGCCCCCCTGCTGCGCTCGAGCGACGGGGGCAGGCACTGGGCGTGGGTCACGCTGCCGGCGCCGCCAGACGGGTGGGCGACGGGCGGCACGCCCCCCCTCAACACCAACCTGCGGGTGCTCCCGGACGGGGCTCTGCTGCTGCAGGTTTGGGGGGGGCATCCGTCCGCCTGGCTGCTGCAGCCGCGTGCCCCGGCGTGGTGCGCGCTACGGGGCAGCGTCCCGGGCCAGGGGCTCTTTCTGGCGGCCGGCCGGACCCTCGCCTGGTTGGCGGGCGGCCGCCTCCTGTCTGAACCGGCCTCCGACCTGCGCTGCGCCGGCTGAGGAGCCGTCGCCGCCGCCCCGGCACCTGCGGACCAGCGGCGCTCCCCGGGCCGCGGGGACGGAACGGACTCCCCGATGGTCCAATCGGCCCGTCTATTCGGGCGCCATGGGTATGACCGACCGGCCGATTGACGCCGGGAGGCTGGGACTCGGAGACTGTCACAGAAGTGTCAGTAAACTGGCGTTGGGCAGCGGTGGCCCCCGGAGGCCGGCCGCGGCCCGCCGCGACGGCCGGGGCGATTCCGCCCCGCAGGGACGGAATCGCCAGCGGCAAAGGCGGGCCGCCTGTGAGCGCCGAGACGATGTCCCCTCGGATGCCGCGCACGTTACGGCAGGCTGCCGACCAAGCGGAGAGCGGTCTCTTCACCGGGCGCCGGCAGGAGCTTTCGCTCCTGCGGCAGGGCGCAACGGCCGCACGACGGGGTGGGGCCACGGCCCTCTACGTCCACGGGCCCGCTGGCGTGGGCAAGTCAGCCCTCGTGCGGGCACACCTGCGCGGGGTCCGATCCCAGGGTACTGTGGCCGTCCTGCTGGAGCCGTCAGCGGGCCTCGCCCGCCGTGAAGCCCTGCTGTCGGCGCTCGCCGCGCAAGTCGGAGGGATCCGTGTGCCGGGGGAGGACGCGGTCGTCGACCAGATCCACCGCCTGGCCGCGCCGTACGGCCTCGTGCTGGCGGTCGACCCCTACGAACCGCTCTTGGCGGAGGACGAATGGCTGCGCCAGCAGCTGTTCCTCCGCCTCGGCGCAGGCGTGTCCCTGGTCCTCGTCGGCCGCCGCCCCCCACATCAGGTCTGGCCGGGCCAGGAGGTCTGGAACCGCGTGCTGCGGTCCGTACCCGTTCAAGGTCTCGACTCCGCGGCGGCCGCGCGGTTGCTTTCCCGCCTGGAGATCCGCCCGGAGCGGGCCGCGGAGGTGATCGCCGCCACAGGCGGGCACCCCGGCGGCCTTGTCCTGGCCGCCCAGGCGATCCGCTCCGCGGAAGAGGCCGGGGCGACGGCGACCGGGCCCGGACCGCACGCCGTGACCTCCATGCTGGCGGAACACCTCCTGCACCCCGGCTCGTCGCAGACCGCGTGGCGCCCGGCCGTGGACCGGACCCTGGACCCGCTGCTGGCCGCGGCCGCGTTCCTGCCCGGCATCGACCGGTCCGCGCTGGAGGCGGTGGCCGGCCGCCGGGTCGTGGACGCGGAATGGACCGCGCTGGTCAACCTGCCCCTGTTCGTCGACACCCCCTGGGGACACCGTATACCCCACCCCGCCCGGCATGCGCTCATGTCCATCGTGGCCGCGGCCAAGCCTTGGCTCGCGCGCTGGTCGCTCCTGCGCGCCGCGCGGTACTACCGGGAGGCGGCGGCCGACACCACGCGCGGCGCCACGACCTGGCCGCTGTCGTGGTTCGCGGTGGCGCCGCTCGCCGCAGACGCCTTCCAACGTGGCACGCCCGCCCCGGCGGCCGGCGACCCCGACACCACGTGGGGAGAGCCGCCGCGGCCGACCCCCGCCGCCCGCCCGGGCACCTCCGCCGGCGCGGTCCCGCCCGGACGGGCCGTCCCCCCCCAGGTGATGGTTGGCTCCACCGGCACGGACGAGGTGGTCGTGCGCTGGACGACCGGCGGCTGCCAAGCCTGCCCCCTCTACCGGCCGGTGGGCCGCAACGCGGAGGCGGCGCTCACCGACGACGCCCTCCGCCCCTGCATCGAAGCCTTGGCGCCCGGCCAGCGTCCCGCCCTCACCGGCGCCTGTGTCGCGGGCAGCTGCTGCTGGGCAGGCCGGTTGCGCGCCATACTTTGCGCCCACCTGCGCCTGGGACGCGCGCCGACGCCGCGGATGGTCTGG
>DAHWHV010000416.1 GCA_027335545.1 Clostridia bacterium | reverse complement strand
GAGCACCGCTCAGCGGAGCACCGCTCAGCGGAGCACCGCTCAGCGGAGCACCGCTCGCCTGCGGGCGAGCTTCGCTCCGCAGCCTGCGGCGAGCTTCGCTCCGCAGCCTGCGGCGAGCTTCGCTCCGCAGCCTGCGGCGAGCTTCGCTCCGCAGCCTGCGGCGAGCTTCGCTCCGCTGGGGCCCGGCGGGTATGATCGTCGCGGGAGGCGATGCGCCGTGTCGGTGACCAAGGACGCGACCGGACGGGGCAATTTCACCTACGAGGACCTCCGGCATACCCCGGACGACGGCAAGCGGTACGAGGTGCTGGAAGGGGACCTGATCGTGAGCCCGTCGCCGAAGGTCAAGCATCAGAGGGTTGTCGGGCGCCTGTTCGCGTTCCTGTACGCAGGGGAGCAAGCAGGCAGAGGCTTGGCGATGCTGGCCCCGATGGACGTGGTGCTCTCTCCGCGCGACGTGGTGGAGCCCGACCTCCTCTTCATCGCCAAGGACCGCTTGGGCATCGTCACGGAAGACAACGTTCAAGGCGCCCCCGACCTGATGGTGGAGGTCATCTCCGAGGGGAGCCGCAAGCGGGACGCCATCACCAAGTTTCACCTCTACGAACGCCACGGCGTGCGCTTCTACTGGCTGGTCGACCCGGAGGAGGAGACGGTCCGGGTCTTCGAGCTGAAGGAGGCCGCCTACGGCGAGCCCGTCACGCTGAGGGCCGGCCAGGAGCTGGGCTGCGCCCTCTTCCCCGGCATCACGGCCGACGTGGGCCGACTCTTCGCCGCACCCTGAGCTGCGGGACCCGCAGCCACACACAGACACACAGACGGAACGGTGGGGGCGCCCAGAGGGGGCCCCGGCGATGGGGACGCCGTCGCGGGTGAACAGGAAATAGCCGCCGAACCCGGGGCTCGGCTGTTGCGCCTCTCACCCGAAGACCCGACCGTAGAAGCGACGGCTGCCCTCCACGTCGGAGGTCCAGAGGTCGACCCAGCAGGGGGCCCCGGCGGGCGCGGTCGTGTGGGCGGGCATGGCTCGTCCTCCTTGAGGGGTTGGGTCGCGTCCCCCCGCGCGGCGCCTCTTCGGTCAGTGGTCAGTGGAAGACCGGGCGCCACCGGCGCGCGGCCAGGGGATTCGTAGGCGCGGGGTCGGGGTCCTCGCCCATTGGTCGGGTGGCGGCGGTGGGGCGCGTGGGCAGTCGGCGTGGACGAGGAAGGGGTGCCAGGAAAGCGCACGAGGAAAGGGGGTTCCGGGGTGGCCATCTCCCCGTATCTGCGGGGCCTGCGGTCCCACGTCGGGCATGGCCTGCTCCTGATGCCTGGCGTGGCCGCGGTGATCTGTGACGGGCAGGGGAGCGTCCTCTTGCAGCGGCGCAGCGACGACGGCCGGTGGAGCCTGCCGGCCGGGGCCGTCGACCCAGGTGAAGCCCCTGCCCAGGCCGTGGTCCGCGAGGTGTGGGAGGAGACGGGGTTGTCGGTGCGGCCCGAGGCCTTGCTGGGCGTCTTCGGGGGCGCGGACTGCCGTGTGCGCTACCCCAACGGCGATCAAGTCGAATACACCGTGCTACTCTTCGGCTGCGGGGTCGTGGGCGGGGAACTCGCCCCCCGCGACGATGAGACGGCCGAACTCCGCTACTTCCCGCCATCGGTGATGCCGTCCCTCGGCCTGCCCTATCCCCGCCGGCTGCTTGGCCCCTGGTCGGAGCCCGCAGTGGCGGCGTTTCACTGGCGAGAGGAGTGGATCGCGGGGGCGGGGTGAACCCGGGGCCGTGGACGGCTGATCGGCGCGGCGACGCGGGGGGGCGACGGCAGTGGGTGCGCGGGTCTGCGCGGTGGTGCTCGATGTCGGGGAGACGCTGGTGGCCGAGGGGCGCATGTGGGGGGCGTGGGCGCAGGTCTGCGGCGTGGATGCCTTCACCTTCGCGGCGGCGCTCGGCGCCGCGATCGCCGCCGGCAACCATCGGCGGGTCTTTGGCCTGCTCGGTGTCGACCCGGCGCCTCGGCGGGCCGAGGTCCTCTCCCTGTTCGGGGGGTACCGGCCGGACGACCTCTACCCCGACGCCCTGGAAGGGGTGCGCCTCCTGCGGGGCGCGGGGTATAGGGTGGGGGTGGCGGGTAATCAGCGCGCCTGGTCCACACCGGCGCTGCGCGCGGCGGGGCTGGAGGCGGATGCCTACGGGACCAGCGAAGACTGGGGTGTAGCCAAGCCGGACCCAGCCTTCTTCCGGCGGTGCTGTGCGGAGATCGGCTCGCTGCCGGCAGAGACGGCCTACGTCGGTGACGACCCGGTGCGCGATGTGGCGGCGGCGAGAGCCGCGGGACTCCGGGCGGTGTGGGTCCGTCGGGGGCCCTGGGCCCTCTTGGGTGATCGGGACGCCGCCCAAGCGGCGGAGGCGGTCGTCGCGGGCCTCGCCGAGTTGCCGCGTGCCGTGGCGGGGCTTGGGCCGGCGGCGGAGTAGGACGGTGCGGCCAGAGCCGGCTCTGGCCGCACCGTCTTGCGGATGCTGTCGAACGCGTTCCGCACAGCCCACTATCCCTCGCGGAGGGCCGCTCACCGCAGGTGCGCTTCGTTTCGCGGTGGTCGAGGGGTCACTCTGGCTTTGCGCATGGGCCTCCTGGCTGCGCCCTCCGGGCACCGGGGGGCCCCCGGAGCGCACCCCCGCGGGTCCACCCGCCCGCGCGGATCGGCTAACGCGATGTCCCCTGCCCTCGGGGCGTGTTGCCGCGGCGAGGGTGCGGCGACCCGCGCATGCGGCGATGGCTGCGCGACCAGTGCATGCCGGCGCCGTGGCGGATTGCTCCGCGCCATCCACAAGGCCCACAAGGAGGGGTGTCCCATGCGTGGCGGCGCACACGCGGCGCTCGGCGCCGCCGCGGCCATGCCGCTGGCCCTGCTCGCCCCGGGCCGGGCTGGCGCATCCCCCTGGCCCTGGCGGGGGCCGTGGGGGGGGCTCCTGCCCGACATCGACCACCCGGGCAGCACCCTGGGGCGGTTCGTCCCCTGGCCGGCGGTGACGGTCGAGAATCACAAGACCGCCATGACGATCCACGGGCGGCGCTGGTTCGGCGGCCATGTGGTCTGGCACCGCCACGAAACGCACAGCGTTGGGGCGGCGGCCATGGCGGCCGTGGCCACGGCCGCCGCCCTCTGCGGTCCGCTGGGGCGGTGGGTAGTGTGGGCGGAGAACCTGCCTGGCCACCACCTCCCGCCAGCCGGGCCCACCTGGGCTGCCGCCGCGCTGGCCGGATGCGCGGTGTTCACGGGGTATCTGAGCCACCTCGCCGCCGACGTGCCAAGCCCCTCGCCGCAGAGGGTGCGTCCCGTTTTTGTGGTCTAGGCAGCCCTGCCTGATCCTGGCAGTAGCGTGAGTGGCAGTCGGTTGACCTGGGGCTGAGTGTCCCAAAACGCCTGAAGGTGGCGGGGAGCAGAGAGGACGAGAGCACGGAAGGCGAGCACGGCCTTGGCTCCGGCTTCGGACCAGCGCATGCCGCTGCGTTTGGCCCGCTGATTGACGACGACCTTGACCTCGGCCTCGACGACGCCGGAGCCGATGGGCAGGCTCTGGGCCATGAAGGCTGGGTAGTCCAGGCGGTGGGCATTGACCTCGATGTAGGCGCGGAAGCGTCGGAGGTGCTCCTGAGCCTCCTGGGTCTCGGGGTGTAGCTCGTCCACGGCTTGGAGCAATGGGTCGGGACCGTCTTTGCGGATCGCCACACTCCAGTGCCTGGCCCATGCCTCCGCCTCGGCCGTGTGTTCACCGAAGACGGCGTCGGCACAGGCGTGGATGTGCTCCTGGAAGTGGCGGATGTCCAGGATGTCGACCACCGTCACGCTGCAGGGCAGGCCCAGGGTGCCCCAGCCCTTCTCGATCCAGGGGCCGCCATCGGCCAACAGCACCACCTTGGTTACACGGGGATGACGGAGGCGGCAGTCCTCGGCCAGCGGGCGGGCCCGGCTAGCGAAGAAGTCCGCGCTGTCGGTGATGGTCGCGGCAAACCGCTTCTCGCCGACGCGCAACCGGGCTCGGCCGGTCTCCGTATCGATGACCGTCTCTGGACCGAGGGCGGCGACGGCGACGCACTTGGCCTCGCGCCACCGCCCACCGGCATGCACCCGCCCTCCGTCGGCGCACATCAGCAGGACGTCGCTCCCTGGGTCAGGGGGGGCCTCTGGCGCCGGAGACTCGGCCCGCAGCGCGGCGCGCGCATCGACGAGCAGCCCCATGCTCTCGGTGGTGCGCTCGATCTCGTTGTCGTCGACCTGGATGCCCAGCACCCGCTGCAGCATGCCGGCCGCCTCCTCGAAGGCCAGGCGGGCCCCGCCTTCGGCTACGATGCGGGCCAAGGCCGGCGAAAGTTTGCCGGGACCCAAGTGCCAGGCGGCGTCCCCGGGGGCTCCGCCCTTGTGGCATTTGGTGCAGGTGTAGTACGGGCGGGGCAGCGTCACCCCTTCACCGTAGATGGTCGACAGCCGACGCGGGCGCGCCGCGTCCACCAGCCGCATCGGCTGCTCACAGTGCACGCAACACGGGGCGGCTGCGGGGCGCCGGTCGTGGCCTTGCAGGGACCAGACCCCCTCCAGCAGGCAGCGGCCGACCGGCTGGAGCGCCCGCTGGATGGCACCTTCAACCTCTGCCGCGTCACCATGCTCCAACGTCCCATGCATCGCGAGCAGTTCCCGAACCAGGATCTCGCCCGCGCGTCTGGCGGCCGACCGGATCGCCTGCTCGGCCTCCGCCACGGCGCTCGCCCGCTCGTCCGTTGCGGCGGGGCCATCGGTCAGAGTTGCAGCCTGCTTCCACTGTGCTACGCTCGTGGGACTCCTCTCCCTGACCTGGTGAGGAATGCCCGCCAAGGCCATCCAGGTCAGTCGAGAGGAGTTTCACCTTCATCCCCAGAATCCTGGTTGACACTATATGGCATCTCTGGAGTGATAACCCACAGCCCGCGATCACGAAAACGGGATGCACCCGCGGCGCAGTGCCGCCTGGTCGCACCCCCCGGGGCTCCAGGGGCGATCCCAGGCGCACGGCCGGGCGTGGCGACGGCGACTGGGACGAATTCCCGCCCGACCCGCGCCCCCCGCGCCGGCCCCCGCCCGGCACCCTCCACACCGCCGCCCCCCCGTGGTACAATGCGCTCACAGTATTTCGCCTCTCGAAAGGTGTGCCCCACCCTTGCCCAAGCGCGACGGCCCCGTCGACGAGCCCCCCCGCGCGCGCGCGGCGCGGCCCAGCCGGCCGCAGGGGCCCCTGCCGCCAAACTACAAGTGGATCGCGCTCTCCAACACCACGCTCGGCATCCTGATGGCGGCCATGAACGGAAGCATCATCCTGATCTCCCTGCCCGCCATCTTCCGGGGGATCGGCATCAACCCCCTGGCGCCGGCCGAGACGGGCTACCTGCTCTGGCTGCTGCTCGGCTACATGGTGGTCACGGCGGTGTTCCTGGTGACCTTCGGGCGCATCTCGGACATCTTCGGGCGCGTGCGCCTGTACAACGCCGGCTTCGCGGTCTTCACGGTCGCCTCCATCCTCCTCTACCTGGCTCCGGGCAGCGGCAACACCGCGGCGCTGGAGCTGATCCTCTTCCGTCTCGTCCAGGGGATCGGCGGCGCCTTCCTCTTCGCCAACAGCGCGGCCATCCTCACAGACGCCTTCCCGGCGCGCGAGCGGGGCATGGCCATGGGCCTCAACCAGATCGCCGGCATCGGCGGCTCGCTGGTCGGGTTGCTGCTGGGCGGCCTGCTGGCGACGGTGGATTGGCACCTGATCTTCCTGGTCAGCGTGCCCTTCGGCGTGCTTGGCACGGTCTGGGCCTACCTGATGCTGCGCGAGACGGCCACGATCCGGCGGCACCAGCGGATCGACTACTGGGGGAACCTGACGTTCGCGGCCGGCCTGACGAGCCTGCTCGTGGGGATCACCTACGGGATCATGCCCTATGGCGGCGCGCACATGGGCTGGGGCAGCCCCCTGGTGCACGTCGCGCTCGGGGGCGGGGTCGCCCTGCTGGCGCTCTTCCTCTGGATCGAGACGCGCGTGGCGGATCCCATGTTCCACCTGCAGCTCTTCCGCATCCGCATGTTCTCCGCCGGCAACATCGCCAACTTCCTGGGGAGCCTGGCCAGGGGCGGCCTGCAGTTCATGCTGATCATCTGGTTGCAGGGCATCTGGCTGCCGCTGCACGGCTACTCCTTCGCGGTGACGCCGCTCTGGGCCGGCATCTACATGATCCCGCTGATGGCCGGCTTCATGGTCATGGGCCCGATCAGCGGGCGCCTCTCCGACCGCCTGGGCTCCCGGGGCCTGGCGACCGGGGGTCTGCTGCTGACGGCGGCCTGCTTCCTCGGCCTGGCCGGACTGCACGCCGACTTCCACTACCTTCCTTTCGCCCTCCTGCTCGGCCTGATGGGCTGCGGGATGGGGCTCTTCTCCGCCCCGAACACGACCTCGATCATGAACGCCCTGCCGGCCCAGAACCGCGGCGTCGGCTCCGGCATGATCGCCACCTTCCAGAACGCCGCGCAGATGTGCTCCATGGGCGTCTTCTTCACGATCGTGATCATCGGCCTCTCGGCCGGCCTGCCGCACGCCCTGCTGACCGGCCTGACGCAGGCCGGGCTGCCCCGGGCCGCCGCGCACGGCATCGCGGGACTGCCGCCCACGGCGGCCCTCTTCGCCGCCTTCCTGGGGTATAACCCCATGGCCACGCTGCTGCCGCCCGCCGTCCTGCACGCCCTGGCCCCCGCGGCCCAGGGGCGCCTGCTGTCCAAGGCCTTCTTCCCCTCCCTGATCGCCGCCCCGTTCATGACCGGCCTGCGCGCGGCCTTCGGCCTCTCGCTGCTCCTCTCGCTGATCGCGGCGGGGGCCTCCTACCTGCGCGGCGCCCCCTACATCCACGACGACGCGCACCACGACGCGGCGGCGGCCGCCCGGCCCGAAGGCCCCGCCCCCGTGGCCGGCTCCGGTCCGGGGAGCGCCGTCGCCGCCGAATGAGCCGGCGCCCGGGGCCGGGGCGTTGCGCATCCCCGCCGGCAGCGCCAGCGTACGCCAGGCGGCCCCCGCGTCGCCGGAGCGATAGAGGCCGGTGGCCGTCGCCGCGTAGAGGGATCCGTGCGGCGCGGACGCCACGCCCGGGCGCCGCAACCCAAGGGAAGGCGGGCCCCGGTCGCCGTCGGGGCCCGGACGCAGCCGCCCAGGGCCAGCAGCAGGGCCATTGGGCCAAGAGCCGCCGGGCGCGGGGGCGCGTCGGGGCGCGTGGTCGTCCTGGGCGTGCTCCCCTCCCCCTTGGCGGCGGCGCCGCCGGCAGCGCGAGCGTACCACCCTCCGGCGCCAGCGTTCATCCGCCGTTCGGGGGAGTGGGGACGGCGCCGGCGCGCTTCCCTTCCAGCGCGGCGCGCCGCGTGCAGCCAGACGGCTTGCGTGTGGGGGCCCTGGCGCATATCCTCTCGCTGTCCGCGCGGCGCGGCCGCCGCGCCCGCCGGCCCAGGGGAGGGGTGGCGCCGATGCCTGCCGCGGTCGCCTTCACCAAGGTCCAGGGGCTCGGCAACGACTACCTCTACCTCGACGGCATCGCCGCCCCCCTGCCGCCGGATCTGCCGGGGCTCGCGCGGGCCATGGCCGACCGCCACTTCGGCCCCGGGGCCGACGGCCTGATCAGCATCGAGCGGGCCCCGGCGGGGCACCTGCGCATGCGGATGTGGAACGCCGACGGCTCCGAGGGGCAGATGTGCGGCAACGGCATCCGCGGCTTCGCCAAGCTGTGCTACGAGCGCGGCTACACCGAGCGCGGGGCGGCCACCTTCCCCGTGGAGACGGGGGCCGGGTGGATCACCCCGACGGTCTTCCCAGAGGAGGGCGCCGTGCGCCGGGTCCGGGTGGACATGGGGGAGCCGCGCTTCGCGCGGGAGCGCTTGCCGATGGCCGGCCCCCCGGGGTCGGAGTGCGTCGAGGAGCCCTTCGCGTGGGACGGGGAGTCCCTGCGCGTGACGGCGGTGTCCATGGGCAATCCGCACCTGGTGCTGTTCGTCGAGGACGTGGACGCCGCGCCGGTGCACACGCTGGGGCCGCGCCTGGAGCGCGACCCGCGCTTCCCGGAGCGGATCAACGTCGAGTTCGTGCAGCGGCTCGACGACGCGACGCTGCGTATGCGCGTGTGGGAGCGCGGCTCGGGGGAGACGCTGGCCTGCGGCACGGGCGCCTGCGCCGCGCTGGTGGCTGCGGCGCGGACGGGGCGGACCGGCCGAGCCGCCGTCGTGCGGCTGCTGGGGGGAGACCTGGAGGTCGCCTGGGCCCCGGACGGCCACGTCTTCATGACCGGCCCCACGGTGGAGGTCTACCGCGGCGCATACGGCCCTCGCTGAGCGGCCGCTGCCCGGCCCCGGCGGGCGGGGCGTTGCCACCCGAGGCTCGGCGCTGCCCCCTGGGGCGCGGGCCCGTCGGGTGGCACCCTCCCACCGCGCCCCCCTGGCCCCGGTGCCCCGTCGCGCGAGCGCCCCAACCTGCTGCCGGGGAGGCCGATCCCGTGCGTGTCGCCCAGCGCCTAGCCGAGGTCCCGCCCTATCTCTTCGCCGAACTCGACCGCCGCAAGGCGGCTGTGGTGGCCCGCGGCGTGGACGTGATCCCCCTGGGGATCGGCGACCCGGACCTGCCCACCCCCGCGTCCGTGGTGGAGCGCTTACGGGCCGAGGCCGGGGACCCGCGCAACCACCGCTATCCGGACTACGAGGGGAGCCCCGCCTTTCGTCAGGGGTGCGCCGCCTACCTGGCGCGCCGCTTCGGCGTGGAGGTGAATGCCGCCGCGCCGCCGCACGGCGAGGTCCTGGCCCTGATCGGGGCCAAGGAGGGCATCGCCCACCTGGTCTGGGCCTTCGTCGACCCCGGGGACGTCGTGCTCTGCCCGGATCCCGGCTATCCCGTCTACGCTACCCACACCCGCTTCTGCGGCGGCGAGCCCTACCCCTTGCCGCTGCGGGCGGACCGGGGCTTCCTGCCGGACCTCGACGCCATCCCCGCGGATGTGGCGCGCCGCGCCAAGCTCCTCTTCCTGAACTACCCGAACAACCCCACGGCGGCCACCGCCGACCTGGCCTTCTTCGAGCGCGCCGTGGCCTTCTGCCGCCGCCACGACATCCTGCTGGCCCACGACAACGCGTACGCTGAGATCGGCTACGACGGCTACCTCGCCCCGTCGGTGCTGCAGGTGCCGGGGGCGCGGGAGGTGGCCGTCGAGTTCCACTCCCTCAGCAAGCCCTTCAACATGACCGGCTGGCGGATCGGCTTCGCCGCCGGTTGCGCGTCGGCGATCAACGCCTTGGGGACGGTCAAGAACAACACCGACTCCGGACCCTTCGGCGCGATCCAGAACGCCGCCTTGGCCGCGCTGGCCCTGCCCCGCGCGGCGCTGGAGGGGCAACTCGCCGTCTATGCGCGGCGGCGCGACCTTATGGTCGAGGCCCTGCGCGCGGCCGGGATCGACGCCCCGCGGCCCCGGGCGACCATCTACCTGTGGTGCCCCGTGCCGGCGGGCGAGACCTCGGCGGGGTTCAGCGGCCGGCTCCTGGAGGACGTCGGGGTCTTCGTCACGCCGGGTACGGGCTACGGGCGCTACGGGGAGGGCTTCTTCCGCATCTCTCTGACCTGCCCCGACGACCGCCTGGCAGAGGCGGCGCGGCGGATCGGCTGGCTCGGCGGGGCGGCGCCGACCCCGGGGGGGTGACGCAGCCCCGCGGGGGGCC
>DAHWHV010000414.1 GCA_027335545.1 Clostridia bacterium | reverse complement strand
GAGCACCGCTGGGCCACGCCCAGCCTCGCTGCGCCGGAGCACCGCTGGGCCTGCCGCCCAGCCTCGCTGCGCCGGAGCGCCGCTGGGCCACGCCCAGCCTCGCTGCGCCGGAGCACAGCTGGGCCTGCCGCCCAGCCTCGCTGCGCCGGAGCACCGCTGGGCCACGCCCAGCCTCGCTGCGCCGGAGCACCGCTGGGCCTGCCGCCCAGCCTCGCTGCGCCGGAGCACCGCTGGGCCTGCCGCCCAGCCTCGCTGCGCCGGAGCACCGCTGGGCCACGCCCAGCCGGTCTCCCGCTCAGACCACACGGGCGAGCAGGCCGATTCCAGGAGGGCCAGCGGCCCACGCCCCTCCGCCACCGGGTCCGGGCGTCATCGCCGCCGCGTGTGCGGGCGTGGGGTCGGTGCCGTGGCACCCGCCCCACGCCCGCACACGCCTCAAGCCAGCACCCCCTTGGTCGAGAGGGCCCCCTCGATGCGGGCGTCCCTTTGCGCGGCCTGCCGCAGGGCCAGGCCGGCGGCCTTCCAGATGGCCTCCAGGGCGTGGTGGCCGTTGCGCCAGCGCAGCAGGTCGATGTGCAGCGTCCAGGCGGCGTTGGTGGCCAGGGCCCGCCAGAACTCCTCCGCCAGGTCGCTGCCGAAGCCCCCGATGCTCTGCAGCGGCAGGTCCGCCGCCCAGACCAGGTAGGGACGGCCGGAGAGGTCCAGCGCGACGCGGGCCAGCGCCTCGTCCATCGGCAGCAGGGACGAGCCGTACCGGGCCAGCCCCGCCCGGTCCCCCAGGGCCTGGCGCAGGGCCTGGCCCAGCGTGATGCCCACATCCTCCACCGAGTGGTGGGGCTCGACCTCCAGGTCGCCGCGGCACTCGACCTCCAGGTCGACCAGGGCGGTCCGGGCGAAGGCCCCGAGCATGTGGTCGAAGAAGCCGACCCCGGTCGCCGCGCGGCACCGGCCCGCGCCGTCCACCGCCAGCCGGACCAGGACGTCGGTTTCGCGGGTCTGCCGCCGGATCTCCGCCCCACGCCCCGCCATCGTCGCGTCCCCCCCCCGCCCTCAGCCGTCCAGCCGCAGCCGCAACTCCTGCAGCAGGCGGTCGTTCTCCTGCGGCGTGCCGACGCTGGTGCGCAGGCAGTGCCGCAGCGCCGGCTCGTCCCGCCAGCGGCGCAGGACGACCCCACGGGCGTACAGGTGGTCGAAGAGCGCGAAGGCCTCCACCCCCGTCCGCGCCGCGTCCACGCCGAAGAGCAGGTAGTTGGCGCAACTCGGGTGCGGGGTCAGCCCCGGCAGCCGCGCCAGGGCGCCCCGCACCCGCTCCCGCTCGCCGACCAGCGTGCGCACGGCCGATTCCATCCAGGGCCGGCGCTCCAACGCCAACCGCGCGACGGCGCAGGAGAAGGCGCTGACCGCCCAGGGCTGGACCGCCGCCCGCAGGGGCGCCAGGGCATCGGGCCGCCCCAGGGCGTACCCCACGCGCAGGCCCGCCAGGGCGAAGGCCTTGCTCAGGGTCCGCAGCAGGCAGAGGCGGGGGTGGGCCGGCAGCCAATCCACGAGGCCGCGGGGCGCCCCGCCCTCGGCGAACTCCACGTACGCCTCGTCCACCACGGCCCACACCCCGGGGGCCTCCACCAGCCGAAGCACCTCTTCCGCCGGCCAGAGGGTCCCGGTCGGGTTGTTCGGGCGGCACAGCAACAGGAGGGTCTCGCCGCCGCGGGCCGCCTCCTCCAGGATGGCCCCCACCGGGAGCGCGAAGTCCGGCGGCGGCCCCAGGGGCACGGCGCGCACCGGCAGCCCGCAGGCCAGGGCCAGACGCCGGTACATGCCGAAGGTGGGCGTGGGGAAGACCGCCCGCACGGCCCGGCGCCCCCAAGCCGCCGCCACCGCCAGGAGCAACTCGTCCGAGCCGTTGGCCGGCAGGCACCACTCCGACGGCACGCCGGCATACCCGGCCAGTTCCGCCTGGAGGGCCTCCGTCTCCCGCGGGTAGCGGCTGGGCTCGGAGGCCCGCAAGCGGGCCTGCACCTCCCGCCACAGGTCCTCGGGCCACGGGAACGGGTTCTCGTTGAGATCCAGCCGGGCCGCACCGGGCGGCACCGGCGGCACGTAGGGAACCGGGGCCGACGGCGGCGCCGCGGCGGGGCGCGCCGCCCCGCGAAGCGCCAGGGAGGCGGCGTGGGCCGAGAAGCCCTCCACCTCCGCCAGGGCGCGCCCCGGCTCCGCCCAGAGCGCCGCGCCCTGCGGGGAGCCTTGGAAGACCTGCAGGCGCCGCACGAAGTCCGCGGGGCCGAGGCCCGAGGCGAAGCGGGCCGTGCCCGCCGTCGGCAGCACGTGGTCCGTGCCGGCGGCGTAGTCCCCCGCCGCGACCGGCGAGTACGGACCGACGAAGACGGCCCCGGCCCGCCGCACGCGCGGCAGCAGGGCCTCCGCGTCGCTGCCCTGCAGCGAGAGGTGCTCGGGGGCCAAGCCCTCGGCGAAGCGCAGGCCGGCGTCCAGGTCGGGCACCAACACGGGCCCCCCGCTGCGGCGCAGAGCCTTCAGGGCATCCACCCGCCTCCGCGCGGGCAGGGCCTCGGCCTGGCGGGCGAGTTCGTCCCCGACGGCGCGGAGCACGCCCGCGTCGGGGCTCACCAGCAGGCAGAGGGAGTCCGGGCCGTGCTCGGCCTGGGCGAGCAGATCCGCCGCCACCCAGGCGGCCTCGGCGCCGGCAGAGGCGAGGACCACGATCTCCGAGGGCCCGGGCAGTCCGTCGATGCCCACATCGGCGGCGATGAGGCGCTTGGCCGCGACCACAAACGCGTTTCCGGGCCCGACCACCTTGTCGCAGGCGGGGACGGGCCCCAGGCCATAGGCCAGCGCGGCCAGCGCCGGGACCGCCCCGAGCAGGAAGAGGCGGTCCACACCCGCCACGGTTGCCGCGGCCAGGATCGCGGGCTCCACGTCCCCGTCCGGACCTGCCGGCGTGCAGAGGACGACCTCGGCCACCCCCGCCACGCGCGCCGGGACGACGGTCATCAGGACGGAGGACACGTAAGGGGCGCGGCCGCCCGGCACGTAGGCGCCGATGCGTTGCAGGGGCACCACCTCGAGCGCGGCGCGGTTGCCCCCGGAGTCCGTGTAGTCGTACCCGCGGGGCACGGCGGGGGCCAGGAAGGCCACCAGCCGGTCCCGCGCCGCGCGCAACGCGGCCCCCACGGCCGGCGGGACGGCGTCCAGCCCGGTGCGCAGCCGCTGCGCGGGTACCTCGACGGCGGAGACGGGCAGGGGCGCAAACGCCGCCGCCGCCGCCGCCGGCAGGCCCGGATCGGCGCGCAGACCGGCCTCGACCCGCAACAGGGCGTCGGGACCGCCGCCACGGATCGCCGAGAGCAACTCGCCGGCGCGTTCCGCGGCCCCCAGGTCGGGACCGGGCGGCAGTTGCGCGCGCCGGGCGGACCACTCCGCCGCCGTGCACGCCTGCCAGGACCCCTCTGCGGGCATCGCCATCGGACGCCCCTCCTCCCACCGAACCATCGAGCGAAGGGACGAGCGAAGGGACGAGCGAAGAGACGAGCGAAGAGACGACAAACGAACACACGGAGGGCACACCCGCGCGGCGACCGCGCGGCCCCCGCATCCCCTCACGCAGGGTCGGCTGTCGCGCCCCCCCCGCCGCCGGGCCCCGCCCGCAGGGTGGCCGTCAGGCCCTGGAGGAGGGCGTCGATCGCCCGGGCCCGGAAGCGGTGGCTGGCGGGGTTGGCGATGAGCCGCAACGAGATACGCTCCACCAACTCCACCTCCACGAGGCCGTGCGCGGCCAGGGTGCGACCCGTCTCCACCATGTCCACGATGCAGTCGGCTAGGCCCACGACCGCGGCCAGCTCCACCGCGCCGCGCAGCCGGATCACCTGCGGCTCCAACCCGCGCCGCGCGAAGAAGGCGGCGGTCGTCAGGGGGTAGCTCGTCGCCACGCGCAGGGCGTTGCCGCGCTCCGCCAGCAGGGCGGGCCAGGGACCGTCGCCCGCCCGCACCGCCACGGCCATGCGCCACCCGCCCAGCGGCAGGTCCAGCAGCTCGGCCACCCCGACGCCGTCTTCGAGCAGGACGTCCTTGCCCGTGACCCCGAGGTCGGCGACGCCCTCGCGCACGTAGGTGACGATGTCGGCGGGCCGGGTGAAGATCAGGCGCATGGCCCCCGCGTCGGCCACCAATTGCCGCTCCGGATCCGCCTCCGCCACCCCCGGCACCCCCGCGCGGCGCAGCAGGGGGGCCAGGGCCACCCAGGGCCGGCCCCGCGGCAGGGCCAGCGTCAGGGGGGGGTCGTCATCCCGCCGGGAGTCCCGCAGCGTCATCGCCCGTTCGCCCCCTGCGCGGGCCCGGCGTCGCGGACGGCCGCCCATGCGCGGTGGGTCCCCTCGCTCGGGGCCTCCCCGTCCACGGCGCGCAGCAGGCGGTCACAGTCCAGGGCGAAGCCGACCGCGGGCTCCGGGTCGCCCCAGCGGCCCAGCAGGCCGTCGTACCGCCCCCCGTCCCCCACCGGCCAGGGCACCCCCGGGACCAGCACCTCGAAGACCGCGCCGGTGTAGTAGGTGCCCGGCAGGAGCAGACCCGGCTCGACCAGCACGACCCCCTCCATTCCGGCGCGCTGCAGCCGCCCCAAAAGGCCGCGCCACTCCCGCGCCGCCACCCCGGCGCCCACCAGGCCCCCGGCGAGGGCCGCCCCCAGGCCCCCCCGCCAGGCGAAACCCTCCGCCACGGCCGCATCCACCACCGCCGCCAGGCCCACCCGGTCGCGGGCGCGCAGGGCCGCCTCGGCCGGCGCCACCGCCGCGCCGCACCCCTGCAGGCGCTCGCGCACATAGGCGGCGTTCCCCAGGACCAGCAGGAAGCCGCGGGCCCCCGCCTCCCGCAGGCACTCCGCCGCCAGGGTGAGCATCTCGGCGTCGGCCTCCGCCCGCTCGGCCACGGAGTCCCCGCCGCCGATGCGCTCCGCGCCCGCCTGGGCGATCTCGCGCGGCCGCCCCCCCGGCAGGCGGCGGAAGATGCTGGCCTGGTAGTACAGGCGGCGGGGGCGCGGCCCGGCCGCGTCCCCCTTGGCGCAGAGGCGGGCGACCGGACCGGTCACGTCCGGGCGCAGTTCCAGGACCTCCCCGTCCTGGTCGAGGACGCGGTAGGCCGGCCCCCACTCCCCCGTCGCCTCGCCCTGCACCGCCGGCTGCAGCAGGGGCACGGCGATCTCGGCGTACCCCCGCTCCTCCAGCACCCGGCTCAGGGCGGCCTGCAGCCGCCGCCGGCGCGCGACCGCGGCCAGCACCGCCTCCAGGGCCCCGGACGCGTGCCCCTCGCCCGCCGACCCCACTCCGCCACCCCCCGGTGTATCCGCTACTTTGACTCGCTAAAGCAGTAAAGCGCAGGGCGAGTGTACGCTGCGCGAGGCGTAGCCGTCAACTGGCGGCAAGCGGCGGCCGCGAGCCGCTGGGGCCGCCGCGCTCAAGCCCAGGGCGGCGTGGTCACCAGCGGGTAGTGGTCCGACGGGTATCGCCCCTCGATCTGCTCGCGCCGGACCTCCGTGGCGACGAAGGTGAGGTCCTCCATTCCCCCTGCCCGCCGGCGGCCCGTCGCGCCCGCCGCGGCGCCGTCGGGG
>DAHWHV010000399.1 GCA_027335545.1 Clostridia bacterium | reverse complement strand
AATCGCTCCGGCCACACGGTCTCTACGACGCGGCTGACCCCGCTGGCCGTGGCCAGCGCCGCGGCCAGCGGCGGCTGGTAGTCGGTGTAGAAGGCGGGGAGCGGCCCCGTCTGCGCATCGGTGGCCCGGAGGCGCTCGGGTCCGCGCACCTCCACCCAACCGGGACCGGCGGCGGCCTCCGCCCCCGCCTCGTGCAGCTTGACCAGCCCGGACGCCAGGGCGGACTGCTCCACGCCGGTGGCGCGGACGCGTCCCCCGGTGGCCGCCGCCAGCGTCAGGAACACGAAGGCCTCGGCCTGGTCGCCGATCAGCGTGTGCTCGGCCGGCTGCAGATGGGGTCGCCCCGTTACCCGTACCGAACTCGTGCCGGCGCCGCGGATGTCCGCGCCCATGGCCCGTAACAGGTTGGCCAGGTCCACGATGAAGGGGGCTACGTAGGCGTTCTCCATACGGGTTTCGCCTTCGGCGCGCACCGCGGCGAGCATCGTCTGCACCGTGGCGCCCACGCTCGGCTGGTCGAAGTACACATGGGCGCCGTGCAACTGGCGCGCCCTGGCGCGGACCATCCCGTCGCCATCGAACTCGACCTCGGCCCCCATCGCCATCAGGGCCTTGACGTGCAGGTCGAGTGGCCGCGTGCCGATGCGGTCGCCGCCAGGCAGGCCGACCCGCGCCTCCCCCCATAGCACGAGTTGGATCGCCAGCATGTACGTCGACGCCCGCAGGGAGGCGCACCAGTTCGCGGGCGGGTAACAGGGACGCAGCCCGCGCGGGTCCAGGCGCAGGTCGGCGCCTTCGCGCACCACGGTCGCTCCGCACGCCGAGAGCATATCCGCGTACGCGCGCGCGTCCAGGATGTCGGGAACGTTGTGCAGGACCGAGGCCCCGTCGGCCAGGACCAGGGCCGGAATCGCGGCCAGCGCCGAATACTTGGAGCCGCCGACGCGGACCTCCCCCGAAAGCGCCCTGCCCCCGCGGATGTTCCAAGCACGCACGATCAGGCTGCTCCCCCTCGAGCCAGGTGCTCGCGCCTACCTGCTCCGGACGGTGGACAGGAGGCGGGCGGGCGCGACCGCCGCGCCGCCTCCTGTTTCCAGGGACACCCCCGCCGGCCAGAGGGCGGTCGATCCACGGGATCCGCGGCCCGCGCCGAGCCGAGGACCCCTCCGCCAGATCGCAGACTATGCACGGGCGCCGCCCCCCGGGACAGGTCGCGCGGTTCGCGAAAGGGCGCTTGCCGGGCACGGCACGCGGATACGCCGCCCCGCGGATGCTTCCTGGTGGCAATGCCCGGTCGCGCAGGCGAGTTTTCGACGCGCTGGGCCGGGTGCGGGCTGCGCGCCATGGTTATCCGGAACCATGCCGTGCGATTCCGTCCGGGTGGAAGCTGGGCCCAATGCGGGCCCTTCCTCAGTCTGGAGGGGCCGGCGCGCGGCACGCGCACTGTCTCCCAGCGACGGCCGGCCGCCCGTACCGGGTTTTCCTCCGACCACCCCCTCTGGCGCAAACCACTCCTGTCCTCCAGCGTGTCGCCCCGCGGGCGGATGGCGGGCAGCGCCCGCAGTGGCCGAGGCGGCGCGGACGGGCGGCTGCATGCGCCGTGGTGGGCGGACACACCGAGCGGGCTCCGGTCGCCGCGCCGGGCGGCCGGACGGGGTCGCCAGCGTGGGGCGAGGCCGCGGGCAGTGGATGCGACCTGGTGACGGGCTGTGTGGCTGGCGCCGCACGCATCCTTGGCCGACCGTCTGCCCAAGGAGGTGCCGGCCCGAGCACGGTGATCCCAGCGTAGGCCCACATTCTCGATGAACGGTGCCGGGTCTGCGGTCAGTCGCCGCGGCTCGGCGGACGGAGGGGGCCGCCGACGTCGCGGTGGTGGTGTGGGCGGGAGCGTAGCGGCGCGCGCCCTTTGTCCGTGGCGGTCGCGACGGCGCATGGCAGGGCCGCGGCGGGGGGACGGCGGGGCGGCGCGCGCCACGGGTCGGCCGAGGCCTGGCGCACCGCTGCGGGACCGGGTCCGCTCCGTGCGGCCCGGGGGGCCCGCCCCTCGGGTTGATCGGCGGCACCGCCTTGACGGTCGCCTGGCACGATCCCTGCGCCAACCGGTGGTCCCCAAGACGCCACCCGGTTGTCGCCGCCACCCAGAGGATGTGGGCGCCACTAAGGGGAAGATATGGCTGCGGCGTCGGCGGGCTGACGCCTGGGCCCGTGGCACACCCGCCGGGGGGCCCTGGGGCCTCTGCCGAACCCGCTGGCCCGCGGGCCCGGGACGGGCCGCAAGGGCCGGGCATGTTGAGGACGAGAGGGGCCGGATAAGCATGGCGAAGTATGAGGTGCCGCCGCTGCCGTATCCCAAGGACGCCCTGGAACCCCACATCGACGCGCTGACCATGGAGATCCACCACGACCGGCACCACGCCGCGTACGTCAACAACGCCAACGCCGCGCTGGACAAGCACCCCGAGTTGCAGGCCCTGACGGTGGAGGACCTGCTGCGTCGCATCCAGACCGTGCCGGAAGACGTGCGCACCGCCTTGCGCAACAACGCGGGGGGCCACGCCAACCACTCGCTGTTCTGGACCATCATGGGGCCTGGCAAGGGCGGACAGCCCAGCGGCGCACTGGCCGCCGCGCTCCAGACGACCTTCGGCTCCTTCGACAACTTCAAGACCCAATTCGCGCAGGCCGCGACGACGCGCTTCGGCAGCGGTTGGGCCTGGCTTGTCGTCCAGAACGGCCATCTGGCCGTCACCAGCACGCCGAACCAGGACAACCCCCTGATGGACGGGGCGACCCCTGTGCTGGGGCTCGACGTCTGGGAGCATTCCTACTACTTGAAGTACCAGAACCGGCGACCCGATTACATCGCCGCTTGGTGGAACGTTGTGAACTGGGACGAGGTCGCCGGCCGTTTCGCTGCCGCGAAGTAGCCGGCCTGGAGCCCCGCAGGGTTCGGCCGTCAGCCACGGGGTACGGGCCGCGCGGGGCGTGGCCCGTACCCCGTCGGGACCCCGAGCGGCGGCGGGTGTGTCCTGCCGTCCCGCGGGGACGCCGTCGCGCCGGCCCCCCAGACCCGCGGATCTGGTTTTCCCTGACCCGCCGCCCCGAGCAGAGACGCCCGGCGTGCCGCGGCGGTACCGCTCGCGCGCGCCGTGCCGCCGCCCCTGCGGCCAGGGTCGGTAAATGGCCCGGTGTTGTGGAGCGCTCCGGGGCGGCCCCTAGGTCGCGATGCGTGAGAGGGGACGTGCCCCGCGTCGGCGGGCGTGGGCTCACGCCCTGCCGCCGCCCGTCTCGCGGCGCAACCGCCGTGGTCCCCGACCATCACTGGAGAGGGCACCCCGCAGGAAGCGGCCCGCGCTCCGGCGAAGGGCCGGCCCCGAAAGGGCGGCGGCGCGCGGCTGGCCGGGCACGGCCCTTCGCGAGCACGGCGCCCTCGAGGCGCGGAGGTGGCGTGCTTGGCTGGTGGGTTCCCAATCGGCATGCGTATTCCGGGGAAGATCGGCGCGGGGGGGCTCGACGCCGTGGCGGCTTGGGCCAAGGCCGCTGGGCTTGACGCGCTCGATCTCGGCGAGATCAGCCCCGCGAACCTGGAGATCCTGGCCCGTCACGGATTGCGCCTGGGCAGCGTCGACGCGGGCGGCGCCGGGCACATCCTGAGCCGCGACCCCGAACGGCGCCGCCGTGGGACCGAGGCGTTACTGGCGCAGATCGAACGGGTCGCCGAACTGGGGGGCAAGGTGCTCTTCATCTGCCTGGTGCCCGGCGACCGCGACGTCGGGCGTAGGGAGGGCTTTGAGTTCTGGGCCGAGGCCTTCCCGCCCATCGTGGCCGCGGCCGAACGGCACGGCCTGTCGTTCGCCTTGGAGGGCTGGCCCGGCGGCGGGCCGCACTACCCGACCGTGGGCTACACCCCCGAGGTGCTGCGCGCGATGTTCCGCCACGTCCCCAGCCCGGC
>DAHWHV010000370.1 GCA_027335545.1 Clostridia bacterium | reverse complement strand
CATGCTGGCCCAGGATCAGGCGATCCTCGGCGAGCGCGCAGGGGTGGCGGCGACCCGGCCGCCGCTGCCCGGCAGGGCGGCCGGGAGTGCCCCCAGGGGCGGCGCCTCGCGAGGGGCGCTCCCCCGGCGGCGCCCATCTGGCTCCCGCGGTCCGCTGCGGCGCCGCTCCCTCAGGGGTGCGCCGATCGCGCCCTTTGCGCGTCGAGGCCGCCGCGCGGAGCCCTCTCTCCAGGGTGTGGGCGCCGCCGTAGGCGGACTCGGTCGGGCAGCACCCTCAGGCGTCGGTGGCGAGGCCGTTCACGTCACAGACCACGTGGTTCCCGCTCTTGTCGGGGAGGCATGGGCCGCGCCGGGAGAAGCCTGGGTACCGGCATGGGATGCGTTCCGGCGGTGGACTGTGCGGCTGGCGCGGCAGGCAGGTCCGCGTCTGGCCAGTCGTCTGCCCAGGGGGGCTCCCTGCGGTCGCCTGAAGGCGGCTCTTCCTAACGTATGCTCATGTTTCTAGGAACGGTGGCTGAAGGCGATCCAGGCCAGCCCCAGCAGGGTCACGGCGAGCATGTAGCCGACGTAATGGGCGAGGTCGCCGGACTGCGTCTGGCGGACGGCCCGCGAGAGCCGGGCCGCCAGGCGGAGCAGCGGCCGGTAGACGTGGTGTTCCAGGCGCAGGACCACGGCGGTCCGGTAGCGGAACCCGGGCCGACCGGGGTCGGCGTTGGCTGCCCGGGTGCGGCGCAGGGCGAAGAACGTGGCGAAGGTCAGGCGCAGGGCGTGGGAGAAGCCCTCGGCCGTCCAGGCCAGGGCCACGCCCTCGGCGGGACCGTACGCCTCGCCCCCCACCCAGGTGCGCACGCGGCGCGGCACGTGGCGCGGGCCCACCCGGCGGGCCGCCCAGGCGACCAGGGCCCCCAGGACGGCGGCGCAGCAGGCCAGGTCCCACGGCGAGGCGACGCTGAAGCCCCGGGCCGGGAAGAGGACGTTGCCGCTGCTGCCGCCGATGCCGCGGAACAGGGCCGCGCCCAAGGCGACGATCCCCGCGTAGGCGGCCGGGTGCAGGTAGGTCGGGGCCACCAGTGGCGCGCCGCGGGCCAGCCAGGGGGTGGCCGCGGCGAGGTAGGGCAGGGTCCAACCGGCCCCGATCCCCGCCACCGCGGGCAGGGACAGCGCGAGCCAGGCCGAGGCCGTGGCGGCCCGCCCCACATCCGGGGCCCCGGACGCCGCCGGCGTGCGGGCTGGGCCGAGGAAGGCCGCGCCGAACCAGCGCAGGTAGAGCGTCAACCCGAGGGCCGCGACCAGCGCGATCAGCGCCCCGACCACGCCCAAGGCCACGTGTAGGTCCGGGTCGGGGGGGGTCGGCACCAGGCAGGACTCCAGCAGCAGCCACTCCCCGAGAAACCCGCCCAGGGGGGGCAGCGCGGCCAGGGTGCAGACCCCCAGCAGGGCCGGGCCGCCGCCCCGGCGCAGCCGGGCCAGGAGCCCCCCCATGCGGTCGAAGCGCCGCAGGCCGGCCCGGTCCTCCAGGTGCCCGGCCAGGGAGAAGAGGGTGAATTTCGCGCCGGCGTGCGCGGCCAGCAGCGTGAGGGCGCCCGCGGCCGCCAGCACGGCGGCGTCGCCGGCGCCGCGGCTCTGCAGGATCAGGGCCAGGCCCAGACCGGTGAAGGTCAGGCCCAACGCCTCCAGCGTGCCGTAGGCCAGGACCCGCTTGGCGTCGCGCTCGATCAGTCCGAGCAGGGCGCTGCCGCCGGCCCCCAGCAGCCCGAAGGCGGCCGTGACGACGCCCAGCGTCAGTCCGGGGGCGTCCAGGGCGTGGACGACGCGCAGGAACCCGGCGATGGCGACGGCCGTCAGTAGGCCGGAGAAGAGCCCGGCCACATCCCCCGGGGCCTCCGGTTCGGCAAAGGGCACCCACACCTGCAGTGGGAAGAGACCGGCCTTCGCACCGAAGGCGAACAGGGCCAGGAGCCCCCCCGCGAGGCGCCAACCGGTGGGCAGCGACGCCGGCCCACCGGGGACCTGGGCCGCGGGCGCCAGGTGGGCCTGCAGCACCAAGAGGGTGAAGTAGAGCAGGGCGGCACCGAACTCCGAGAGCGACAGCAGGGCCCAGGCGGCCCGCCGCACCCGCTGCCGGTCCCGCACGAGTAGGAAGTAGGCGGCGGCCGAGACCGCCTCCCACCCCAGCAGCAGCGCCAGCGGGCTGCGGGCGGCCAGGAACCAGGCGGTGCCCAGCAGCAGCAGGTGCAGCAGGAGCACCGTCCCCACGCCGTCCGGACGCACCCGGGGGAGGCGCCCCAGCCCGGTGGCGGTGAACAGCACCCCGGCCAGGACCGCCCACCACGGGCCCAGCCCGGAGAGGACCAGGGACAAGGCGGGGAGGGGCGGGGGCAGGTGCAGGGTCAGCGCGCCGCTGC
Organism: Clostridia bacterium; assembly: GCA_027335545.1. The sequence goes on along the minus strand of DAHWHV010000370.1, from coordinate 1,451 downwards.
CGTGGGCGGCGCTGGCTGCGGCTCCCCAGGCGACCAGCAGCACACCCTCTAGGGTCAGCAGGCACGCGCTGGCCTGGCGCGTGGCGGTGCCGCGGGGTCGGAGGGCGGCGAGCGCCGCGGCAAGGGCCGCGCTGCCGAACAGGGCCAGCAGGAAGGCGGTGCTCAGCATCTCCCCACCCCCTCCGGGACGGGCAGGGCCGGGGCCGTGCGTCCCACGGCGGCGAACAGGCCGGCGATGATCGCCCCCGGAGGCGGCGGGCAACCGGGGACGAAGACGTCGACGGGCACGATGCGCTCCAGACGCGCTACGGCCGCCGGGGCCCGCCGCAGCGGACAGTCGGCCCCCGCACAGGCCCCCAGCGCCACGACGCGCCGCGGCTCGGGCATGGCGGCCCACGTCTCGGCCAGCACCCCTTCCATCTCGGGGCGCAACTCGCCGGTGACCAGCAGGAGGTCGGCGTGCCGGGGGGAGGGGGTGAAGGCGAAGCCGAAGCGGCTGATGTCGTAGGGGGGCGCCGCGAGCAGCGCGATCTCGGACTCCGGCCCGCCACAGGAGCCCACGTCGATGTGGCGGATCTGCAGCGAGCGGGCCAGGGGGCCAGCCGGCCGCTGGCGCAGGATCTGGGGGGGCGGCGTGCCGGGCGGGAGGGCCTGGGGGTCCGGCCGGTCGGGGTAGGGTGTGGTGTGGCGGCGGCCCAGGCCCGTGGTCCAGCGCAGAAACCACACGGGGGAGCCCTCCTTTCCGGGGCGTGGGCCTGGGGCACGGGACCGGGGCGTGGGCCTGGGGCACGGGCGTGGGCCTGGGGAACGGGTCCTGAGCCGCGGGTCCGTGGCGGCTCTGCGGCTCAGCGGTCCACGGCCGCCACCGAGAGGGCGAAGCTGGCGTCGATGATCGGCACATCCTGCAGGACGTTGCCCTGGGCCACCGCCCCGGGCACGACGGCCCAATTGACGGCGGACGGGGTGCGCAGCCGCACCCAGCCCGGGGTGTCCCGGCCCGGCGGGCAGACCAGGTAGAGGAGTTCGCCACGCGGCGCCTCCACCAGGGCCAGGAAGACGCCCGCAGCGCCCGGGCCCGCGGGTGCCTCCGCACGCACGGGGCCGTCGGGCACCTCCGGCAGGCGGGCGCGCAGCCAGGCCAACGAGGCCAGCACTTCCATCACGCGCAGGCGGTAGCGCGCCCAGGCGTCGCCCTCGCTGCGCAGCGCGGGGGCCGGGGCCCCGCCCCACTCGGGCCCGTAGGGGCCGTATGGCTCGTCGCTGCGCACGTCGTAGGGCAGTCCGCAGGCCCGGCCCACCGGACCCACCGGGTGGAGTTCCGCGGCTGCGGCCGCGGTCACGATCCCAGCCGTGTGCAGCCGGTCGAGGTGGGAGGTCGAGGCGTCCAGTTGCGTCAGGTTGGCGCGGAAGCGGCGCTGCACGCGGTCCAGCGCCGCCGGCAACGCGCCCAG
>DAHWHV010000365.1 GCA_027335545.1 Clostridia bacterium | reverse complement strand
CCCCAGGGGGCTGCGGCGGCCGCCCCGCCAGCGGTGCCGGCGGGGGAGGGGCCGCGCCTCACGGCGGCCCAGGCCCGGGCCGTCGACCACCCTGCCGGCCCCCTGCTGGTGCGCGCCGGACCCGGTTCCGGCAAGACCGCCGTGCTGGTCGCGCGCGCCTGCGCCATCCTGCGCGGCGGTGCGGCCCCCGAGTCCCTGTGGATCGTCACGTTCACCGTCGCCGCCCGGCAGGAGGTGCGGGCGCGGCTCCTGGCCGCCGCCGGGCCCGTGGCGGCCGGCGTGCGCTGTGGCACGTTCCATGCGTACGCCCACGGGCTCCTGCGGGCCGCGGGCCGGTTGCCGGCCGTGCTCCAGGAGCCGGCGCGCCAGGGGCTGCTGCGGCGCGTCCTGGGTGGCTATGCGCAGCGGCGGCCGTCCGCCGCCGGGCGCCCCGCTCCCACGCCCGAAGCGGGGGCGCTGGAGGCGCTCAGCGGAGCTGTGACCCTGGCGATCAACACGGGCGCGGCCCGCGCGGGCGCCGCCGCCCTGCGCGAGGTCGCCGATCTGGCCGGGCTGCCCGGGGTGGGCCTGCCCGCGGAGGCCTTGGCGGACCTGCTGGCGGCCTACGGGCAGGCCAAGGAGGCGGAGGGCGCCCTGGACCTCGACGACCTGCTGTGGGCGGCGTTGGACCTGCTGCGCTCGCGTCCCGGCCTGCTGGCGGCCGAGCGCGCCTCCCGGCGGCACGTGCTGGTCGACGAGTTCCAGGACGTCAACCAGCCCCAGTGGGAACTGCTCCGGCTGCTGTGTCCGGCCGACGGCGACGTGACCGTCGTGGGGGATGCGGACCAGGCCATCTACGGCTTTCGGGGGGCCTCGGCCCGCTGGCTGACCGCCTTCGGCGAGGCCTACCCGGGGACGCGGATCGAGTTGGCGGAGAACTTCCGCAGCCGGCCGGCCATCGTGGCGGCGGCCAACCGCCTCATCGCCGCGGGGAGGGGACGGGCCGCCTTCGCGGGCCGGGCGACCCGGGACCCCGTGGCGGGGGCCGTGACGGCGACGGGGCACGCCAGCGTCGCCCTGGAGGCCCGGGCCGTGGCCGCGGCCGTCGCCGAGCGCTTGGCGGCCGGGGTGCCACCCCAGGCGATCGGGGTGCTCTACCGCACGACGACCTACCCGGTGAGCCTCCTGCCCGCCCTCAGCGCGGTGGGCGTGCCCATCGCGGCGGCCGCTGGGGCCGTCGGGCCGTTCTCCCACTGGGTGGCGCAGGACCTGCTGGCCTACCTGCGCCTGGCGCACGACCGCGACGATGCGGCCGCCCTGCGTCGCGTGGCGAACCGGCCCACGCGCTACGTGGGGGCGCGGCTCCTGCGCCAGGCCGAGGAGGCCCCGACCTCCCGTGGCCCCCTGCTGGACCGCCTCGTGGACCTGCCCGGACTGCCGGCGTGGCAGGCGCGGCCGCTGCACGAGTGGCGCGCCGCCCTGGACCGCGTCGCGCGGCTGCCACCGGCCCCGGCCCTGCGCGCGCTGCTCCGCGAGGTGGGCTACGAGGCCTTCCTGCGGGATCGGGCGGCCAGCGGCGCCGACCTCGGCGAGTGGCTGGCCGTCGTGGACGAACTGCTGGCGGTGGCGGAGAGGGCCGGTGAGCCAACGAGCCTCCAGACGGAGGTCGCGGCGGCGGACCAGAGCATCCTGGCCCGCATGGGTACGCGCGGTGCGGCGGTGCGGCTCTCCACGTGCCACGCGGCCAAGGGCCTGGAGTTCGACACCGTCTTCCTGCTCGGTTGTTCCGAGGGGCTGCTGCCCCACCGCAGCGCCCTCCAGCAACCCGCGGGGTTGGAGGAGGAGCGGCGGCTCTGTTACGTCGCCTTCACCCGCGCCAGGGATGAGCTGCATGTGCATTGGGTCGAGCCGGAAGCGGCCGAGCCGGGAGGGGTGAAGCGGAGCGGGGAGGGGCGGGGTCGGGGCCCGGCGGGGGGGCCGAGTCGCTTCCTGGCCGAGGCCGGGCTGCTGGCCCGGTCCGTCGCCAAGCCGGCCCCGAAGCCGGGCCGCCGGCCGGCGCGGGGTGACCCTGGCCCGACCGGCCGGTGCGGGCGTGGAAGTGGTGATAGTAGCCGCCCGTGAGGGTGCGGGTGTTGTGGCGCGTGGTCGCCAGAATGGCGCCGATGCCCTGCTCCGCCATCAGGCGCTGGAACTTGCGTCGAACGGGATCATGCGGACACCCCCCTCGCGTTGGCCGGATGCGCGGCGGGGGGGCGGGTCCTGTGGGGGGGCGGCCATGAGGAGCCCCGGGGGATTAGGCGCAGGGGCCTCCGTTCAGCCTGTGCGCCCCTACA
>DAHWHV010000342.1 GCA_027335545.1 Clostridia bacterium | reverse complement strand
CGCCCTCGGCCGGGCGCCGGTCCGGCCCGGGGCCTGGCGTGCGGCGCTTCGGATGCGGGTGCCCGATGCGCGCGGGCACCTGACGGGCATCCGGCTCCCCGACCCCGGCGCGGCTCCTGAGCGGGCCCCCGCCCGGCGCCCCATGCCCGGTCCCGGCATCTCACGCCCGGCATCTGCCCAGAATCGACGAGGAGGGCTGCGGACGAATGGCGGCACCACAGCATGGCGAGGGCGCACGCGTCTGGATCATCCCGGACGGCTTCCTGCCCCGAGGCGGGCAGGGCATCGAGAGCCACGAGGCCATCTGCGTGATGAACACGGGCCGGGAGGCGGCCCGCATCGTCGTCACGGCCTACTATGCCGACCGTCCCCCCCAGCAGGGCCAGGCGGTGGAGGTACCGGCGGAGCGGGACGTGCACCTGCACCTGGACGCACCGGGGGAGATCGGCCTGGCCATCCCCCAGGAGACGCCCTACGGCCTGCGCGTGGAGAGCGACCGCCCGGTCGTCGTGCAGCACAGCCGGATGGACACGCGTCTGGGAGGGATGGCGCTGTTCACGACGATGGGCTTCATCGCCGGCTGACGGCGGGGCCGCTGGCGGGTTCCCTCCCCCCGGTCCCGCCTCGGGAGGGCGGCCCCGGCCGGCGGGCCGGTCCTCCGCCCGCGGCGCGCGGCGGGCCGAGGACCGCAAGGGACTCGCCCGCCCACGCACCGGGGCCACGTGGTCCGGGCGCGCGCCCCTGGGGCCGGTGGGGGGCCGCGCAGCCCCCCGCAGCCCCCCGCAGCCCGGCAGCCCGGGTGGGTCAGGCCGGGTCGCCGCCTCCCAACCCCGGGAGTTCGCGGGCCAGGGGGAGGGACTGGACGCGGGCCTGCTGGACCATGCCCAGGCCGTAGAGGCGGATGAAGCCCACGGCCGCGCCGTGGTCGAAGGCGTCCCCGGTGTCGTAGGTCGCCAGGGAGCGGCTGTAAAGGGAGACGGGCGAGGTCCGGCCCACGACCCGGGACGCGCCGCGCTGGAGCTTGATGGCCACCTCGCCGGTCACGTGGCGCTGGTTGCTTTGGACGAAGGCCATCAGGTCCTGGTGCAGGGCCGAGAACCACTTGCCGTTGTAAATGAGGTCCGCGTACTCCAGCGCCACGGCCTGGCGGAAGCGGGCCGCATCGCGCGTCAGCGTCAGCGTCTCCAGCGCCGCGTGCGCCTGGTGGAGGACCACCCCGGCGGGCGCCTCGTAGATCTCGCGCGACTTGATGCCGACCAGGCGATTCTCCACATGGTCGATCCGGCCGACGCCGTGGCGCCCGGCCGACGCGTTCAGCCGTTCGACGAGGGTCAGGCCGTCCAGGCGCTCGCCGTCCAGGGACACCGGTACGCCGGACTCGAAGCCGATGCGCACGACACTGGGCTCTGCGGGCGTTGCGGCGACCGGGGCCGTCCATTCGAAGACGTCCTCCGGAGGCTCCACGCCGGGGTCTTCGAGCAGGCCGGCCTCGATGCTGCGACCCCAGAGGTTGGCGTCCACGCTGTACGGCTTGGCGGCGGTGACGGGCACCTCCACGCCGCGTTCCGCGGCATAGGCGATCTCCTGATCCCGGGTCATCGACCACTCGCGGATGGGGGCCACCACCTGCAGGCGGGGGTCCAGCGTCTGCACGGCCAGATCGAAGCGCACCTGATCGTTGCCCTTGCCCGTGCAGCCATGGGCGACGGCGTCCGCCCCGTGGCGGTGCGCCGCCTCGACCAGGAGGTAGGCGATGAGCGGGCGGGCCAGGGCCGTGGCCAGGGGGTACTGCCCCTCATAGAGGGCGCCTGCCTGGAGCGCGGGGAAGACGAAGTAGCGGACGAAGGTGTCGCGGGCGTCGATGACCTCCGTCGCCACGGCCCCGATTCGCCGAGCCCGGGCCCCGACCTCCCGCACGTCGCTGCCCTGGCCCAGATCAGCGGTCAGGGTGACCACCTCGGCGTCGTAGCGTTCGGCGAGCCAGCGGATGGCCACCGAGGTATCCAGTCCGCCCGAATAGGCGAGCACGATCTTGCGCGGCACGCGCTTCCCTCCCGAGGTCGTCCACTGCCGCCCGGAACCCCTGGGCGGCCGCCCCGAGCTTCGCGCCGCGGGCGCGGGATTCCTCGTTCGCCCACAGCCGCCCACAGCCGCTCGCACCCGCCCACAGCCGCCCGTGTTCCCCGAGGGCTCGCCCAACCGCCGCCGGCCGCATGAAACCAGCGGGCCCGGCCAAAGCTACCAGCCAGGGCCAGCAGGCGGTGGCGGGGGGCCCGGGACGCTTGGGACCGGCGGAGCCTGCGGCCCGGCGCCGCCCAC
>DAHWHV010000331.1 GCA_027335545.1 Clostridia bacterium | reverse complement strand
GGCGCACCCCCGGAGGGGGGTGCCTGCTGGGTGTGGACATCGGCACCACCGGGGCCAAGGCCGTCGCCTTCACGTCGGCGGGCCTCCCCGTAGGGCGCGGCTACGGGGACTACCCTCTCGCGACGGGCGAGGACGGCAGGGCCGAACTCGACTCAGCCGCCGTCCTGGCGGCCGTGCGCGGGGCCTGCCGCACAGCCGCGGCCGCGGCCCTCGCCGCCGGGGCGGGCCCCGTGCTGGCGCTGGCGGCGGCCGCCCAGGGAGAGGCGGTGACGCCCGTCGACGAGGCGTTTCAGCCGTTGCGGCCGGGGATCGTGACCTTCGACCGCCGAGGGCGGGCGGGGTGTGAGTGGCTGGAGGGCCTGGGCTGGGCCGAACGCACCGAGGCGACGGGCCTGCCCCTGTCCTTCATCGTGACGGCCGCCAAGCTCGCCTACCTGCGGGAGGCGGAGCCGGAACTCTACCGCCGCGCCGCGTGGTTTCTGTGCTACGAGGACCTCCTCACGGCCCACCTCACGGGCCGGCCGCGGATCAGCGACAGCCTGGCGCAGCGCACCTGGCTGCTGGACCGTCGCCGCCACGCCTGGGACGAGGGTTCCCTGGCCGACCTCGACCTGGCCTCCCGACTGGCGGAGGTGGCCCCGATGGGGGCGGACCTCGGGCTGGTCTCTGCGGCGGCGGCGGGCGCGTTCGGCCTACCGCCGGGGTGCCGGGTCGTCGCCGGGGCCCACGACCAGACGGCCGCCCTGGTCGGGGCCGGCGCCATCCTGCCCGGAACGGCCGCCCACAGCACCGGCACGGTCGACTGCCTCAGCCTCACCCTGCGGGACGGGGAGGCCGCGCCCTTCACGGGGCGGGGCTACGGCCTGGGGCTGCACCCCCTGCCCGGGCTCGCCGTCACGCTGGCCTTCGGGTTCGGCGGCGGCTCCCTGTTGGCCTGGCTGCAGGGCGTCGTGGGCAGCCCCGATGTCGGGACCCTGCTGGAGGGCGTGCCGACCGCCCCGGGGGACGAGTTCGCCGTGCCGTTCTGGGCCGGATCGGGAACCCCGGACCTGGACGCCGCCGACCGGGGTGCCTTCTTCGGCCTGACGCTCAACGCCGGGCGCGGCACCATGGTGGCGGCCGTCCTGCGGGGCATGGCCCTGGAGTCGCGCCGCAACCTGCACATCCTCGCCGAACTCGGGGTGAGGGTACGCGAGGCGCGCCTGGTCGGCGGCGGCACCCGGAACCCGGATTGGAACCAGATCCGTGCGGACGTGACGGGCTGCGGGTACACGGAGATGCGGGTGCGCGACGCCGGCTGCCTGGGCGCCGCCGTGCTGGCGGCTGTGGGCATCGGCCTGTACCGGGACGTGGCGGCGGCCTGCGACGCGATGGTCCGAACCGACCGACGCTTCACGCCCCTGCCGGAGCACCACGCGGCCTATACCGCGCTCTTCCCCGGCTACCTGGCCGCCGTGGCGGGCACCCGCGCCGCCCGGGTCGCCGCCCAGGCCCCGCCCGCCGCCGGCGCGCGGACCGACTGAGAGCGGACCGAACGAGCCGCGGTCGAACGAGACTCGGACCGAACGAGCCGCGGTCGAATGAGACTCGGTCGAATGAGACTCGTGGAGGTGTCTCTTTGCCTATCGCCTGGACCTCACCCCCCGCCGATGCCGCTTCCGACGCCAGGGCCGCCCTGGTGCACCGTTCCCGGCTGCTGGGCGGTGATCGCGCCGTCTGCAACTGGGGGGGCGGCAACACGTCCGCCAAGGGCCCCGCCACCGACTTCCGAGGCCGGGGGGTCGAGGTACTGCATGTCAAGGGCAGCGGCTCCGACCTCGCCGCCTGCACGGCGCAACACTTCGCCACGCTGCTCCTGGAGCCGGTGGTCGAACTGCTGCAACGAGCGGCGATGACCGACCAGGAGATGGTGGACTACCTCGCCCATTGCGCCCTGAACCCGGGCGGCCCGCGGCCGTCGATCGAAACCCTGCTGCACGCCTTCCTCCCGGCCCGCCACGTCGACCACACCCACCCAGACGCGATCGTCGCCCTCTGCACGGCCGCGGAGGGCGAGTCCTGGGCCAAGGAGATCTACGGCGAGCGGGCGATCTGGATCCCCTACCGCCGCCCCGGCTTCGCCCTCTCGCGCCAGGTGGCCCTGGCCCTGCGCGAGCGTCCGGAGGCCGACGTGGTGCTGCTGGCCAAGCACGGCCTGATCACCTGGGGCGACAGCTCGGAGGCCTGTTACACCCAGACGCTGCGGGCCGTCGCCCAGGCCGAGGGGTTTCTGCGCGAGACCGGACGCGCCCACGGGCACACCCCGAGCCGCCCCGAGGCCGCGCCCGACCGGGCCGCGCTCGCCGAGACCCTCCCCTGGTTGCGCGGACGCCTCTCGCAGGCGGGGCGTGTGATCCTCAGCCTCGACGACTCGCCAGAGACCCTGGCCTTCCTCGCCGACCCCGCACGCCTGGCGATGGCCGCCCAGGGGGCCGCCTGCCCTGACCACCTCGTGCATACCGGGCGGGTCCCCCTGATCCTGGAGGGGGGCACGCGGGAGGGGATCGAGACCCAGTTGACGGCCTTCGCCGAACGGACGACGGCCGAATTCGCCCGTTGCTCCGCTGCGGGCGAGGCGGCCTTTCCGCAGGACGCCCCCGTGCCGCGGGTCCTGCTGTGGCCCGGGGTGGGGCTGCTGTCCACGGGCCGCAGCAAGGCCGCCTCCCTGGTCAGCCGGGACCTGGCGCACCGCGCCATGGCCGTGATCGACCTGCTGGCGGCGGCGGGGGCCACCTATGCGCCGCTGCCGGCCCAGGATGCCCACGACGTCCAGTACTGGCCGCTGGAGCGCTACAAGCTCACCCTGGCCCCCCCGGAGCGGGAGTTCTCGCGCCAGGTGGCCTTCATCACGGGGGGGGCCGGCGGCATCGGCCGGGCCACCGCCGCCGCCTTCTGTCGCGAGGGGGGCCACGTGGTCGTGGCGGACATCGACGCCGAGGGGGCACGCGCCGCGGCGGAGGCGCTCTGCGCGGAGTTCGGGGCGGGGGCCGCCCTCGGCCTGGGGATGGACGTCACGACCGAGGCGGAGGTGGCGGAGGCCTTCGCGGCCGCCGTCCTGGCCTACGGGGGCCTCGACCTGGTCATCGCCAACGCGGGCATCGCCTCCTCGGCCCGGATCGAGGAGACCTCGCTGGCCGAATGGAACCGCAGCCTGGGGATCCTGGGCACCGGCTACTTCCTGACGGCGCGCGAGGGGGCGCGCGTCCTGCGGGCCCAGGGTCTGGGTGGGTCCGTGGAGTTCGTGGTCAGCAAGAACGCCGTCGCGGCTGGTCGCAACATCAGCGCCTACGGGGCCGCCAAGGCCGCCGAACTGCACCTGGCCCGCTGCCTCGCGGAGGAGTTGGGCCCGGACGGCATCCGGGTGAACGTGGTCAACCCGGACGCCGTCCTCTCGGGATCGCGCATCTGGTCCTCGGATTGGAAGAAGGCCCGCGCCAGCAACTACGGCATCAGCGAGGAGGATCTGCCCGCGTTCTACCGCAAGCGTACGCTCCTGGGGGTGAACGTAGAACCCGAAGACATCGCCGCGGCCCTGCTGTTCCTAGCCAGCCGCCGCGCCGCGAAAACCACCGGGGCGATGCTGCCCGTGGACGGCGGCGTCGGCCCGGCGTTTCCGCGCTGAGGCGGGGGGGCGCCGGTCCCCGGCGCCCCCCCGCCTCCCGGGCCGGCACCGCGCGCGACGGCGGGGTCACCGGAGCCCCGCACCCGCGGGTGGCCTGCCCACTCGTCCGGGCACGCCGCCTCATCCCGCCCATCCCGCCCAT
>DAHWHV010000322.1 GCA_027335545.1 Clostridia bacterium | reverse complement strand
CCCGCCGTGGCGCCCCGCTGCGTCGCCACGGTGCGCGCGCCCCCATGATCGGCCGGCCGCCCGCTAAGCCTTGTCGCCGAGGAGGTGCGCCGAGAACGGCGCAGCCCTGCGGCGGCGGCGCGGCGCCGTTCTCGGCAGGGTTGCGCGCCTCCGCGGCCGCGTCCCCGACCGCGCATTGAGACCGTGGCGCCCGGACGAGATAATGGGACGGCGCGCGGCGGGCGTCCCCATGATGCCTGGCGGCGGGCCGGTGGGCCTGCCAGCCGCCGAAGGCGGCCTGGTGCCGGTTGCCTGCGCTGGGGAAATCTGCTGCCGAAAGGGGAAGAGCCTGGTCGGGCGACGTCGCGGACGACCGTCAGCATCGGTCGGTTCGCGACGGGAGCCGCCGGGCGACGATCGTGAGCGGTCGCGATGCGCCCGCGTCCCTGGGAGAGAGGCCTTCTGGCGGCTCGTCCACGACCACGCCGCCGCTGCTGGACAAGTCGGCGTTCGTGCCGGAGCTGTTCGACCGCATCGCCGCGCACTACGACCTGATGAATATCCTGATGACCGCGGGCTTCTGGTGGATCTGGCAGCGCGGCTTCCGCCGGCTGGCCGGCATCCCGCGGGGGGCCCGCGTGCTGGACATCGGCTGCGGGACCGCCGAGCTGTCGCTGTTGCTCGCGGATCTCGTCGGGGCCGAGGGGCGGGTCACGGGCATCGACCTCTCGCCGGGGATGCTGGCCGTGGGCCGCCGCAAGGTGGCGCGTTCGCCCCTGGGCGGCCGGATCACACTGGGCCCCGGCGACGCGCTGCGCCTGCCCTTCCCGGACCGCCACTTCGACGCGGCGGCGTCGGCCTTCGTCATGCGCAACGTGGCCGACCTCGATCGCGCGCTGCGCGAGGCGGCGCGCGTGGTGCGTCCGGGCGGGCGCGTGGCCATCTTGGAACTGAGCCACCCCCCGGCCTCCTTGGTCCGGCGCCCATTCCTGTTCTACTTCCGCCGGGTCCTGCCACTGCTCGGCACCTGGGCGGCACGGGCCGGGCTGCCTGTGGCGCCGTATGCCTGGCTGCCGCGCTCCCTGGAGACCTTTCCGGGCGCCCCGGAAGTGGCGCGGCGCATGGAAGCCGCCGGACTTGTAGAGGTGTGCTTCCGCCGCATGACCGTCGGGGTCGTCTGCCTCCATCTGGGGCGGGTGCCCGAGGCGCCGCGCCCGGGCCGGTGATGGTGATGCCACCCCCGCCCGGCGGCGGGCCGACCGGGCGTCCAGGCGCCCGCCGCCGGGCGCTGTCGCCGCGGGTCGCGGCCTCCCCCTGGGGCGGTCCCGCGCTGGCGCGCGACCGCGGATGCCGCGCGAATCGAAGGTTGCCGGCCGGGGGGATCCGCGGCGGTCCCGGCGCGGTTGCGGTCCGCGACCATGGTGCTATGCTCCAGTGCGTCCGGCGAGAGCGCCGTTTCACCGCCGGGCAAACGGTGGCGCCGGCCGTATGCCCCTCCTCTCGTCCCGCTGGGCGTCGCGGCGCGTGCGCTGGAGGCTGCGCAGCCAAAGTCCGCCTGTCGCCTTACTGCCCCGCGGGGGGCAAATCGGAGGCCGGAAGGGGCGAAGGCCTGGTCGGGCGGACGGCGTGGAAGACCGCATCCGCGGCGTTATCCACGTTTTTCGCACCAGGCACCGCGTTGCACTTTCTCACCGTCGGTCTGGACCATCGCACGGCGCCGGTTGACGTACGGGAGCGCCTGCACTGGACCGATGCGACCGAGCAGTTGGCCGCCCTGCGCGCGCTGGCTGCGGGTCCCGTGTCGGAGGCGGTCCTCCTCTGCACGTGCAACCGGACCGACGTGGTGGCCGTGGCGGGTGACCCCGGGCCGGCGGCCGCGCACCTGACCGCCGTCCTCGCCGCCCGGGCGGGCTGGGAGCCCGAGCGCCTGCGCCGCTACCTGTATACGCACGTGGGGACCGCGGCGACGGCCGCCCACCTCTGCCGCGTCAGTTGCGGGCTGGAGTCCCTCGTCCTCGGTGAGACCCAGGTGCTGTCCCAGGTCCGCGAGGCCTACCTCCGCGCGGGCGAGGCCGGCACCGTGGGCAAGCGGATGCACGGGCTCTTCCACCACGCCTTGGCCTGCAGCCGCCGCGTCCACGCGGAGACCGCGCTCGCGGCCGCGCCGGTCAGCGTCGGCGCGGCCGCGGTGGAGTTCGCGCGGCGCGCGCTCGGCGCGCTCGAAGGCCGGCGCGCCCTGGTACTCGGTGCCGGCGAGACGGCGGAGACGGTGGCCCGCCGCCTGGGCGAGGCCGGCGTCGGGCGTCTCCTGGTGTGCAACCGCACGCCGGAACGCGCTGAGGACTTGGCGGCGCGCGTGGGGGGCGAGGCGGTGCCCTTCGCCTCCCTGGAGCGGGTGCTGGTCGAGGCGGACGTGGTCGTCGCCTCGACCGCGTCGCCGGAGCCCGTGATCACGCCGGCCTGGATCGACCCGGCGCTGGCCGCGCGCGGTGGGCGCCCGTTGCTCATCCTGGACATCGCGGTACCCCGCGACGTGGACCCCGCCGTTGCGGGGCCGAGCGTGCGGTTGCACAACATCGACGACCTGGAGGCGGTGGCCGCGGAGGGGCGGGGGGCGCGGGCCCGTGAGGCCCGGCGGGCCGAGGCGCTGATCGCGCAGGAGGTCGAGGGGCTGGAGGCCTGGCTGCGCGCCCTGGACGTGGTGCCGGTGATCCGCGCCCTGCGCGCCCGCTTCGAAACGGTGGCTGAGGCGGAGACCCGGCGTACACTCAGGCGCCTCGCCCACCTCTCGGCCCGCGACCAGGCCCTGGTGCGCCAGATGGGATCCGCCATCGTGAACAAGCTGCTGAACGGCCCCATCGAGCGAATCCGGGACCTCGCGGGGGAGCCCGCCGGCCAGCACGCCGTGCGGGCCCTGGCCGAGGCCTTCCAACTAGATCTGCCGCCGGTGGCTGGCCTGCCGGCGGCGGATGGCGCGGCGCCGTCCGGGGCGGTCGGGCGCGGCACGGCCCCGCCCGGCCGGGTCCCCCCGGTCGAGGGCGTGCGCGCCGCGGACGGCGCCCGCGGTCTCTGAGCGCGGAGGCCCCTGACGGGCGGCATCCCGCCGGGGGGATGGGGGTGGGCGGCGTGCGCGAGTTCCACTACCCGGTGTACCTTGACTTGCGGGGGCGCGACTGCGTCGTCGTCGGCGGCGGCGCTGTGGCCTACGGCAAGGTGCTGGGCCTGCTCCCCTGCGGCGCCAGGGTGCGGGTGGTCAGCCCGGAGGTCCATCCCGCCATCGCGCGCTTCGCCGCGCGCGGACGGGTCGCCTGGGAGCGCCGCCCGTACCGGCGCGGGGACCTGCGCGGCGCGTTCCTCGCCATCGCCGCCACGGACGACACCGCGCTCAACGAGCGCGTCCACGAAGAGGCCCTGGCCGAGAAGGCCCTGGTCAACGTGGTGGACGTGCCGGAACGCTGCCAGTTCATCGCCGCCGCCATCTTCCGGCGGGGCCGGCTGACGGCGGCGATCTCCACGGGCGGGGCCAGCCCGGCCCTGGCCGCGCGGCTGAAGCGCGAACTGGCGGCCTTCTGGGGACCGGAGTACGGGCAACTCGCCTCCCTTTACCGGCGACTTCGCCCCCTCGTCCTGGAGCGGATCCCGACGGTCGAGGCCCGCAAGCGCTTCTGGCTGCGGCTGGCGGCGCGTGAGGAGCCGTTGCGCCTCCTGCGCGAGCGCAGGCGTGCGGAGTTGGAGGCGGCGCTGCGGCGAGAGGTGGAGGGCTGGGGAGACGGTGCGCCGCCGGCGGGCGGCGAGGCGGCGGCCGAGTCGGCGGGCGCCCGGGCCACGAGGGTCCGCTGAGGGGGCGCTCGGCCGGTGCCGAGGGAAGCCCCCGGTGCCGTGGCGGCCCCATCTTTCGGAACGGTGGAGGGAGGCAAGGCCCTGGTCCGGCGGTGGCGCACGCGACCGGCCCGGTGCGGGCCGGCCGTGGGACGCCCGCCTGTGCGGCCAGAGGCGCAGCGGCGTGGCGCGGACGTGGCGCGTCGGTACCCGGCGGAGTGCGCTGGCCCTGGTCCAGGCCCGCGCGGTGGCGGCGTGGCTGCGCGCGCGCGGGGGGGTGGCCGTGGAACTGGTCGAACTGACGACGACCGGTGACCGGCTACGCGAGCAGAACCCGGCGGCGGGCGGCGGGCGCGGGGTGTTTGTCAAGGAGTTGGAGGCCGCGCTGCTGGACGGCCGGGTCGATCTGTGCGTCCACAGCGCCAAGGACGTCCCGCCGGAGATCGCTGAAGGCCTGTGCATCGCCGCCTTTCCCTGCCGGGCCGATCCACGGGATGCCCTGGTGGCCCCGCGCGGTTGGACGCTCGCCTCCATGCCCGAGGGGGCGCGCGTCGGTACGGGTAGTCCGCGCCGCGCGCTGCAACTGCGGCGCAGGCGCCCTGACGCCCGCGTGCTGCCGTTGCGGGGCAACGTAGACAGCCGCCTGGCGCGCCAGGTCGCCGGGGAGTTCGACGCCCTCCTGCTGGCCGCCGCCGGTTTGGATCGCCTCGGGGCGCTGGGCGCGGCCGCTGAGCGCATCGACGCTGAGGTGATGGTGCCCGCCGCCGGCCAGGGTGCCCTGGCGGTGGAGACCCGCGCCGACGCCGCCGGCCTGCTCGCGCTGCTGGCCGCCCTCGATGACCGGCCCACCGCCGCGGCCGTCCTGGCGGAACGCGCCGTGCTGGCCGCCCTCGGCGGCGGTTGCAGCGCCCCGGCGGGCGCGCTGGCCGTGGCCGGGGACGGGACGCTGCGCCTGACGGCCATGCTGGGGGGGATCCGCAGCGGCCAGGTGCGGCAGGTCGCGCTGTCAGGCCCATTGGACCGGGGGACGTGGGGGGAGCGCGCCCGGTTGCGCGTGGCCGCGGAGGCGCTGGGCAGGCGCGCCGCGGAAGGGTTGCTCGCCGACGGCGGCGACGTGTTGCTGCGGGAGGCCGGAGGTTCGGACGGCTAGAGCCTGCCCGCAGGCGTGCCCGTGTTCGGTTGGCAGAGCGCAAGGGCTTGGTCCACAAGTACAGGCGCACAAACGGGATGCTGGCGCGGCGCTGCCCTGCCGCCGCGGGCGGAGGGACGCTGCTGCAGCGGGCGTACCCGCGGCGGCACCCGGTGTGGCGGCGATGCCCTGCCGCCGCGGGCGGAGTGCTGGAGGCAGGATGCTGTCGGCAGAGAACGATGCGGCCGGCGGTGGCGCAGGTGCCCGGATCGCGCGGGGGTTCGGTGTGGCGCGAGGCGCGCGGTGGCCCCTGCGTAAATGGCTGTTCGCGAAGCACGGTTCCTTGCCTCTCGCTCCGGTCCAGCCCGACCGCCGACGACCCGCGCGCGGGCCGGTTCCCCGGCCCCGCCCCATGAGGGGACAGCGTGGGTCGCACGGGCAAGGGGTGCCTGTACCGCGCCCACCGGCGCACGTGCTCCAAGCGGAGGCCGAGCCCCATGCTGCCGTACCAGGGTGCCCCCGGGCCCCGGCCGTGGGCAGGTTCAGTTTCGCTGGATAAGGGGGAACGGGCGTGGGGGAGGAGGCCACCAGGGGCGACGGTCCGAGTGCCCAGCCCCGGGCGGACGAAGGCGGGGATCCGACCCCCGGCGGCGGCCGGCAGGGCGAGGCGGCCGCCGCCGGGCCCGCGGGCGAGGTGGGGCCGACCGGCCAAGGATCGGCGCCGCCGGAAGCCGGGGCACGGGCGGCGACGGGGGATCCCCAGGCGGGCAGCGTGGTGGGCGCCGCAGGGGGGGCGGGTGCCCCTGCGGCACCCGCCGCGGAGCACCCGGCCGCGGGCGAGCCGGAGGGAGCGGCTGTGGCGGGGGATCCGGCACCGGGTTCGGGCGCGCCGCAGGGGACGGACGGACCCGCGGCTGAGCCGGACGGACCCCCGGCCGTGGGCGAGCCAGACGGGGAGCAGGAGCCGGCCATCCCCGATGCGCCGCCGGTGGAGGCGCTGCCGGTTGACCCGTCGCTGGCGGCGCCCGCGATCGACCAGGGCATCCCGGACACGACCATCGAGGCGGCCGAGGGCTGGGTCTACCTGGTCGGCGCCGGGCCGGGCGACCCGGGGCTGCTCACCGTGCGCGGGCGCGAACTCCTGTCCCGGGCCGACGTCGTGGTGTACGACCGCTTGGTTGATCCCGCCCTGCTGGCCCTCATCCCGCCCGAGGCCGAACGGGTCTTCGCGGGCAAGAGCCCGGGGGCGCATGCCCTGACCCAGGGCGACATCAACCGCACCCTGGTCGAGCGCGCGAGCCGTGGGCTGCACGTGGTCCGCCTCAAGGGCGGGGACCCCTTCGTCTTCGGGCGGGGCGCCGAGGAGTGCCTGGCCTTGCAGGCTACAGGCATCCCCTTTGAGGTGGTTCCCGGCGTGACCTCCGCCGTCGCTGCCCCCGCTTACGCGGGCATCCCGCTGACCCACCGCGACGCCGCCAGTTCGTTTGCCGTGATCACCGGGCACGAGCGCGCCGGCCGCGCGGCACCGGCGGTGGACTGGTCCACGTACGGCCGCCAGCCGGACACCCTGGTCGTGCTGATGGGGGTCGCCGAACTGCCGCGCATCGCCGAGGGGCTCATCGCTGGCGGCCGCGCCGGGGACACACCGGCCGCGCTCATCGCCGAGGGCACGACGCCGCGGCAGCGCGTGGTGACCGCGGCCCTGCGCGACCTGCCGGCGACTGCGGCGGCGGCAGGGCTGGCCAGCCCTGCTACGCTGGTGGTCGGCGAGGTGGTGCGCCTGCGCGAGCGGGTGGCCTGGTACGAGCGCAAGCCGCTCTTCGGGCGGCGCGTCGTGGTCACGCGTACGCGCGAGCAGGCTTCCGACCTGGCCGCCACGCTGCGCCAACTGGGCGCCGAGCCGGTGGAACTCCCGGTGCTGGCGATCGAGAACAACCCCAACCCGCAGGATCTGGACTGGGTGATCACCCACATCGCGACCTTCTGGTGGGTCTGTTTCACCTCGGCGCACGCCCTGCCGCCCTTCTTCGACGCCCTGCGCGCGCGCGGGCTCGACGCGCGCTCCCTGGCCGGGACGCGCATTGCCTGCGTGGGCCCGGCGACCGCTCGGGAACTTGCCAAGTACGGACTGACGGCGGACCTCGTGCCGGAGCGCGCCACGGCGGCCGACCTGGCCCGCGCCCTGCAGCCCCAGGTCTACGAGGGGCAGAAGGTGCTTTACGTCAGCGGCTTCCCCACCAGTGACGTCCTGGTCACCCGGCTGCAGAAGGCGGGGTGCGACGTGCGCCAGACCATCGTCTATCAGGCGGGACCCGACCCCGCGGCCGAGGCTGTGGCCCAGCGGCTGCTGGCGGAGGGGGCAGACGCCGTGACCTTCGCCAGTTCCGCCACCGTCGGCCACTTCCTGGACGCGGCCGGGCAGGCCGGGCGCGACCTTTGCATGCGGGCCAAGGTGGTCTGCATCGGGCCGGTCACGGCCAGGGCGGCAGAGGCGCTGGGCCTGCGCGTCGACGCGGTGGCGGGGGAGGCCAGTATGGCCGGCATGACCTCGGCCCTGCTCGGCCTCTGGGGCGAGGGGGCGGAGGAGTGAGCGTGGTGGATGCGGCCTCTCAGGGGGCGGCGCGCGGGCCGGAGGCTGGGGGGCGGGCGCCTGGCGGGCCTGGCCGCGCGCCCCAAGGCGCGGTGTGGGGCGATCCTGCGGCAGGGCGCGAGCCGTCCGGCGGGTCCGGCGGCGCGGTCTGGTCCTGGGGCGGGGCGGCGCCCCGCGCCGCCTTTCCGGCGCTACGTTTGCGCCGGTTGCGGGGGAGCGCCGGGATGCGTGCCCTGGTGCGCGAGACCACCCTGGCCGCGGATCAACTCGTCTACCCGCTCTTCGTCGTGCCCGGCACGGGCCGGCGCCGGCCCATTGCCTCGCTGCCGGGCCAGTTCCATCTGTCGCCTGACGCCGCCGCGGCGGAGGCGTCGGCGGCTGTGGGCGAGGGTGTGCGCGCCTTCCTGCTGTTCGGGCAGCCGCCCGCGGGCCGCAAGGACGCGCCCGGCAGCGGCGCCTGGGACCCCGCGGGGGCGGTGCAGCTTGCGTTGCGCGCCATCCGGGCCGCCGTGCCGGGCGCGCTGCTCCTCTCCGACGTGTGCCTGTGCGCCTACACCAGCCACGGCCACTGCGGGGTGCTGGCGGCCCCGGGCGCGGCCCGGGATGCCGCCCCCGTGGTGGACAACGACGCGACCCTGCCCCTGCTCGCGCGGGTCGCGGTGTCCCACGCCGAGGCCGGGGCCGACGTGGTCGCGCCCTCGGACATGATGGACGGCCGGGTGGCGGCGATCCGGGCGGCGCTCGATGCCGCGGGCCACGCCGGGGTCGCGGTGCTGTCCTACGCCGCGAAGTTTGCCTCGGGCTTTTACGGCCCGTTCCGGGACGCCGAGGATTCGGCTCCGGCCGAGGGCGACCGGCGCGGCTACCAACTCGACCCCGCCAACGGGCGCCAGGCGCTGCGGGAGGTGGACCTGGACCTGGCCGAGGGAGCGGACATGGTCATGGTCAAGCCGGCGCTGCCCTGCCTGGACGTGGTGGCCGCCGTGCGCGCGCGCACCGGCGCCCCCCTCCTGGCCTACAACGTGAGCGGCGAGTACGCCATGGTGCGCGCCGCTGAGGCCGCGGGTTGGGCCGCGGGCCCGGAGTTGGCGCTGGAGGTGCTGCTCGCCATCCGCCGTGCGGGCGCGGATGCCATCATCACCTACCACGCGCGCGAGGTGGCGCGGCTGCTGCGGGCCGGGGGGTGATGCGGGGACTCGACCGCACCATGCGGTCGGAGGGAGCGCGCGGCGCGAGCGTTGTACTGGGGGCGGACGGGCGGCGGGCGCCACGCGGCAGACGGCGCGGGGGACCGGCCGCGACCCGCGCCGCTAAGCGACTGGCAGGGAATAAAGTCGGGTGGGTTGACAAGTTGCCGCCGATTCCACATGATGTCATGGGAGCGTGTCGGCAAACATGGCACCGCGGACCCGGAACTCAACTGGCACAAGCCTGCGGGCGTGGGTACCAACGTCTGG
>DAHWHV010000283.1 GCA_027335545.1 Clostridia bacterium | reverse complement strand
CGGCCAGCGCGGCCGCGCCCAGCACGCGTGGCCGCTCCCCGCGGCCGGGCGGCAGCGTCTCCTCCGCCACGGCCAGGGCCAGGCCGAACACGGGCAGGTACAGGTAGAGATCGCTCACGTCATACGGGGCGAACAGCAGCGCGGGGGCGACCGTGGCGGCGATCCAGAGGACGCCGAGGCGGCGCAGCCCCCCGCGCAGCCACCAGTAGAGCAGCAGGGCGGCGGTCGGCGGCGCGAGGCGGCGCAGGTGCGCGGCCTGCAGCGCCCAGGCCTGGCCGAGCCAGGGGAAGAGGGTCAGCTCCGGGTAGGCGAGCAGGTTTCGCCGCAGCAGGCGACCCCGGACCAGGTGGTAGCCCCCGGTCACCGCGTAGACGAACTCGGCGCGGTCCCCCAGCAGCAGGAGCAGGGGGGACCGCACGGCCTCGAAGGCGCCGAAGGCGATCCCGACCAGCAGGCACGGCCCCAGCGGGCGCAGCCGGTCCCGCCAGGGCAGCCCCCGCGGGCGCAGCGTGAGATCCACGCCCAGCAGCACCACGGGCAGCAGGATGCCCGCCTCCTTGAAGCCGAGGGCCACCAGGTACAGGGCCGCGCAGAGGTAGGGGCGCGGGCCGCCCCGTCCCCGGCCGGCGGCGACCTGGGGGGAGGGCCAGACCAGCAGGGCCGCCAGGAAGGCCAGCGAGTACCCGAGGTCGCCGACGGCCGAGGGCCAGACGACGGCCTGGATGCCGCGCGGATCCAGCAGGAAGACCGCCGCCGCCGCCGTGGCCAGCCAGCGGGCGCGCCCTGGCGGGCCCGCTGGCCCCGCCAGGCGCAGCGCCAAGGCGTAGGCCGCGGCCGCGCAGCCCAGGTGCAGGGCCAGGCTGAGCAGATGCCAGCGCGGGGCCACCAGGCCGAAGGCGGCACGCTGGGCGACCAGCAGGGCCGATTGCAGGGGGCGGAACTCCGGGGAGGCGGCGGCGACGAAGTTCCAGGGGTGCAGGAGGTTGGGGTAGTCATCGGCCACGAAGGGCAGGTGGAGCAGCGGGCGATAGAGCGCGGCGGCCACGGCCAGCAGGGCCAACGGCGGCAGGGCGCCCAGCAGACGCGCGCGGGCGCGGCCGCCGGGCCGGGGCGGACCCTGGGTGGGGGCTGCCAGAGTCCACTCTCCCCCCACCCCGAGCCGGAGCTTGGGCGTGGGGCTCCTGTGCCCACCCCGTCGGTTGTGGTCCCCGCGGTCTCCTCGCGGTTGCGCAGCGCGCCCCCGGGGCCGGGCGGACCCCACCTTGGCGGCCCCCCTCCAACGGCGGGGTGCCGCCAAGGCTGGTGCGGCACCCTCTTGGGGCTCCTGGTCTTGGGCCCAGCCCCACCGCGTGTGGCGCGAGCGGCCTCTGCGGGGTCTGGCCTCGCGCCCCGCTGGGGATCAGCCTGCGCCGGGCGGGCCGGGCGCAGGCCACCGCGCGGCCCGTGCCGGGGCCAGGCCCCCCCACCACGGGCGGCCGTGGCGCCCGACCGGTGCGGGGCG
>DAHWHV010000276.1 GCA_027335545.1 Clostridia bacterium | reverse complement strand
GACTTGCCGACGCCTCCTTTGGCCGCGCAGACCACCACGACCGGGCACAGCCGGCCGCCCCGGCGCACCGGCGGTGGGGCGGGGGGCTGTGGGGGCGCGGGGGATGGGGTCGGCCGTGGAGCGGGAGGCTGAGGCTGCGGGGGTGGCTGTAGCACGGGGGGCTGTGGGGGCGCGGGCGGCGCCGTGAAGACCTCTTCGAGGAGCAGGTCGCCCTCCTCGCCGGCGTCGGCCGGGCTGGGCGGCTCCTCGGGTTCAGGGGCGTAGGCGAGCGCCTCGCTGCCCGGGGCCGGCGCCCGCTCGGGCTGCCTGACGGTTGTAGGGGGCGGCTGAGGGCGGGGCCATGGGCCGGGGATGAGCGCCCCACCGCCCGATCCGGGGCGGCCGACCGGTCCCAATGGCTCCCCCGGGGGCTCCGGGGGCTCTGGGGGCGTCTCTGGGGCGCTCTGGGGCGCAGGAGGCCCCCAGGTGGGTCCCTGGGCGCTCCAGGGGTCCCTGGGGGACTCCTGGGGGCTCTGGGCGGGCGCCACGGGCGCGCCGGAGGCGTCGACGAGGACCTCGCCTGCCCCGCCGGGCGCCGGGGGAGCCCCGAAGGCCCCCATGATCTCGTCGAGCGTTGCGGGCAGCTCGAGCGCCCTGGTCCCCGCCGGCGGCCCGTCGGGGAGCGGAAGGGCCGTCGAGTGCAACCAGAGCACCCGGCAGCCCTGAGTGACCTGGAGCGAGGCCCACGCCCGGACCGCCGGATCGTCCCCGGCGACGATCGCTACGTACGCCTGTCCCTCGCCCGCAGCGCGGCGGGCTGCCGCGGCCACCGCCGGCGGGTCGGTCGAGTCGGCGAGCAGTCTGTAGCCGGCGGCTTCGAGGGCCGGCGCCAGGTCGGGGAGGCCGATGACGGCCAGCGAAGGTGCCATGGCCGCCTCTGTGCCGGGAGGCTGCGGGCGGGTGCCGGTTTGGCTCTCTCAGGCTGGGGCGAGCGCCGCCTCGGGCGCCGCCTTGGCGGGCGGGGCCTTCACCGGGGCGCCCTCGCACCACAGGCGCATCCGGCAGCGGCGAGACGCGGACGTCACGACCGTCTCGTGCTCACCGCAGACCGGGCAGACCGCCAGCGTGATCGTCCGGCGATAGTCGCCCGGTTCGGTCTTCGGGACCGCCGGGCCGAAGCGGATCAGGGCGAAGTAGCCGGACCATTGCTCCAACAAGGCGTACTGGCGGTCGTCTATGCGCAGGTGCGCCGGCATCACTGGCGGCAGGTCGGCCCAATGGGCGACACCGGCTTCCCGCAGCACCCCGAGGGCCAGCGACACCGCCTCGGCGAGCGGCGGCAGACCCTCGGGGGCCACGAGAACCGACGGCGGCTTCGGCTTGGCCGGTTGCGGCTTCCGGGGCTGCCGGGGAGGGAGTTTGACCGCCGACCGGCGGGCGGCGGTGGGCGGCGGCGCTGGGCCGTCTTGTTCGGCTGTCGGTCGGCGACGGCGCCCCCGCCCCGGCCCGCCCGGGCCGGGGCGGGGGGATGCGAGAAGCCGTGAGGCCGAGAAGCTCTCCGAGCCGCCGGGGGAAGCCGCCACCTCAAAGGTCCTGGGACGAGTCGGCGGACAAGCCTGTCAAGTCGTGCCGAATGACCACGCAGCTAGTGCGCACCGAGTTGATCCTGACCCGATGGTGGCGGCCGCCGTCGGCCAGAAGCTCCAGCGGGCGGAGGCGCTTGGGCCAGTTGGCGGGGACGTCTGGGATCCTCACCCGGGCGTTGAGCGCCAGAACCAGCAGCTCCTCGCCGTCGGCCCCGGTGATCTTCGTGACCTTGCCGATG
>DAHWHV010000206.1 GCA_027335545.1 Clostridia bacterium | reverse complement strand
ATCATCGCGAACCGGGGGGTGGGGCTGTGATTCGCACGCGGGGTCTCCGTGTGGTGTATCCCGGGGGGCACGTCGCCCTGGACGGGGTGGACCTCGACGTCGGCGCCGGTGTCTTCGGCCTGCTCGGGCCCAACGGGGCCGGCAAGACCACCCTGCAGCGCGTGCTGGCGACCCTGCTTCTGCCTTCGGCGGGGGAGGTGGAGCTGGCCGGCCTGCCGCTCCCCGCGGAGGCGCCCGAGGCCCGCTTCCACCTCGGCTACCTGCCGCAGGAGTTCGGCCTGTTCCCGAAACTCCGCTGCCGGGAGTGCCTCGACTACCTCGCGCTGCTCAAGGGCCTGGACGAGCGGGCCTCCCGCCGGGCGGAGGTGGACGCGGCTTTGGCCGCCGTGCACCTGGACCACCTCGCCGGGCGCAGCGTCGGCGCCCTTTCGGGAGGGATGCGCCGCCGCCTCGGCATCGCCCAGGCCCTGCTCGGCTCGCCGGAGGTGCTGATCCTCGACGAACCGACGGCCGGCCTCGACCCCGAGGAGCGGACGCGGCTCTGGAACCTGCTCGGTGGCCTGGCCGCCCGGCGGACGGTGCTGCTCTCCACGCACCAGGTGGCGGACGTGGCCGCGCTCTGCGGGCACCTGACGGTGCTCGACGGCGGGCGGGTGCGTTTCACCGGTAGCCCGGACGAACTGGCCGCCCTGGCGCGCGGCCGGGTCTGGGAGGTGCGCCTCGGCCGGGAGGACTACGAGCGGCGGCCCGCGAGTTGGCACGTGGCCGCCACGCGGGCGGAGCGGGACGGGGTCGTGCTCCGGGTCCTCGCCGACGGGGCGCCCGACCCCGCCGCGCGCCCCGTGCAGCCCTCCCTGGAGGACGGCTACCTGGAGCTCATGGGATGGCGGGCGGGCGCGCCCAAGAACCCGCTTGGTTGACGGATCGCCACACGCGGCGGCGTTGCGCGGACGGCCGGGCGTGCCCGCGGCCCGTCGCCATGGGCCGTGGGCCCTGCGGCCCGGGGATGCGCGCGCCCGGCTGGCCTACGGGCTCCGCCTCCTGCCGCTGGCCTTGCTTTGCACCCTCTGGGCGGTCTGGGTGGCGACCCTCGTCCTCTACTGCACCGCGCCGGCTTGGTTGGGGCATGTGCCGGACGCCCTCCAGACCTACCGGCTGCTCGACCGCTGGCCGGGGGTATTGGCGGCCTTCACCGCGGCCATCTGCGCCGCGGTCGATGCGGAGGGAGACCCCTCGGGGCTGTTGCACGCGCTCCCGGCGGCGGGCCCGCGGCTGTGGCTCGACCGCCTGGCGCTGGCCTGCGCCGCCTGGGTCGTGGCGGACGCCACCGCCCTCGCCGCGGCTGCCGGCACCCGGCACGACGGCCACCTTTCCCCTGACGCTGCGCCTGGCGGGTGCGGCGCCCGCGGCCACCTTCTGCAACCTGACGCCCACCACCCCGGACGCCTGGCAGGGCCAAGCGGGGTCGGTCCAATGCGTCGGTGCGGATCTTCGGGTCAGCCGATCTGGAAGCGCGCAGGTCTGGAGCAGCGGCGCCGGACCGACGGCGGTGCCTGCGGCGCGCAGCCTGACTACCGTGGACACCGCCCTGACCGCCTGCCTGGGCGTGCCGAGCGTGCCCCTGGGTGTCGTGGCGGTGCCGATGGCAGCGGAAAACGCCGGTTGGAACTTCGCTTTCTACTTGCGTCATTACGGCGAGGCGGTCGAAGTGGCACCTGTCCCGGGGCCCTTGGTCGGCCTGGCCTTCATGGCATGGAACGTCGCCGCCAATACGATCTGGTATGCATCGGCCGGCTCTGC
>DAHWHV010000166.1 GCA_027335545.1 Clostridia bacterium | reverse complement strand
GTCGCACGGGCATGCGGGTAAAGGAGATAACACCCGCAATCACCAGCGCTCCAATGACCATCAGGATCGTGACCGGGCGCTCGATGCTGATCCGCGTCAGGTTCACGCCGCCCCACCCCCGGTACCGCCGGCCAGGCCCTTGCCGCCGCCGCCGCCCGCGCCACCCAGGCCCTTGCCGCCGCCCGCGCCGCCCAGGGCGCCACCGCCCAGCCCTTTGCCGCTGGCACCACCGAGGCCCTTGCCGCCACCGCCCTTGCCGCCCTTACCCGCCTTGGCCTTGCCACCCTTGGCCTTGCCGTGCCGTTTCTTCCCAGCGCCCGCCTTCGCGGCAGCCGGCGCCAGTACGGTCCCGGCGGTGCCCCCGCTCTTGCCCAGGCGCAAGCCGTGCGGCAGTGGTACGCGGACCGGGGTCACGGCGACCCGATCACCCGCGGCCAGGAGGTTCGAGGATCCCGGCAGGAGCACCACCTCGCCCGGCCGGAGCCCACGCGTCACCTGCGTCCAACTGCCGGAGGCGAGCCCCGTGGTGACAGTGACGACGCGCACCGTCCCGGTCAGCGGCTTGGCGGCCTGGCCGGCGGCGACGCCATGGCCGGCCTTGGCGCAATGCGCCGCGGAGCGGCTGGACGGCGAGCGGCCCGAGTGGTGCTTCTTGCGGGCCGCAGCGGCCGCATGCGACTTGCGGTGTGCCGGGCAGGCCGTAGCCGTGGATCCGGTGCGGGCTCCGACCGCCGCGGTCCCTTTCGCTCCGGCAGGCTTGGCGCCCGCGGCGGACCCGTGTCCCGCCGCCTTGCCGCCTTTCGTCCCCTTCGCCTTGCCCTTGGCCCCCGGGCAGCCGTGCCGGCGCGCCTTGCCCTTGGCCGGCCCCGCGGCCCCGGATGTGGCCGCGTGCGTCCCCGCCCCCGGCGCCGCCTTGCTTCCCGCCGCGGATGCCGCCGGCACCTGGCACGCCGCGGCCGCCCGGGCCAACACGTATACCGTGGTGCCGCTGGTGCCCGGCTGCAGCGCCGCGGTGGGGACGATCACGGCCCCGGCCACCTGCCGCGTCAGGACCTGCACCGCGGCGGCCTCGCCCGTGGCAAGCAGCGGTGAGGGCCCGTTGGGGGCGACCGTGACCGCGAACGTCAGGCTCGCGGCGTTGCCCGTGGGCGCCACCCCCACCACGTGCGCGGCGATCGTCTTGTGACGCGAGGCCGAAACCTGCACCGCGGCCGGCTCGCCTGGGTGCAGCAGGGCCAGGTCGAACTGCGGGACCTGCCCCACGATCTCCAAGACATCGCTCTGCAACGTCGCCAACGCCGTGCCGGCGCCGACCTGCGCGCCGGGCACCCCCAGCAGCGGGCTCAGCGCCACCAGCCGGCCCGCGGCCGGGGAGGTGACGGTCAACTTCCCCGCCGTTACGTCCATCAGCTTGGCACGGGCCCGCGCCACGCTGGCGGCCGCCTGGAGACCCGCCAGGACGCTGGGGGTGTACGGGTGTTCGGCGAGCTGCAGCCGTGCCTGCGC
>DAHWHV010000163.1 GCA_027335545.1 Clostridia bacterium | reverse complement strand
GCGCGGGTGCCCGCGCTGCCACGCGACGCCCTGGACGCCCTGGTCCTGAGCGGGGCCTGTGACCCGCTGGCGGAGGACGGCAACCGCCGCCGCCTGCTGTGGTCCCTGGGGGCGGTGGTGGAGGGGGCGCGGGCGGGCGGGTTGGGCCTGGTGGAGGCGCCGCCTGCGCTGGCGGACTTCACGCCGCGTGAGAAATGGCGAACGGAGGTGGTGCTGTTGGGGTGGTCCCCTCGCGGGCATGTCATGGCCCTGGCCCGGGAGGAGTTGCGCCTGCAGGAGCGGGGGTACCTGCGCACGGGGCAGGTGCGTTGCGCGCCGGACGGGCAGGCGCTGTCTCTGGCCGGCGTGCCGGTCCGGCCGCATCGACCGCCGACCAAGTCGGGCAAGCGCCTGGTGTTTCTCGGCCTGGAGGACGAGGAGGGCTTGGTGGAGGTCCTGGTGCCGGAGGAGGTCTACCTGCGGGATGCGGCGGCGCTGTTCCCGGCCGCGCCGCTCCTGGGGGTCGATGGGCGGGTGCGGCGACGGGGCTCGGGGGCCGGGGTGGTGGCCGCGCGTGTCCGGGCGCTCCCCTGAGTCCGCTCCGGACGCCCTCCGGACCGGGACGCCCCGGGGGCGGCGGGTTCCCCGCCCGCCCCCGGACCCCGGCAGCCAAGGCGCAGCGGCCACTAGTCGACGCGGACCCCCGCCTGGCGCATGGCGACCACGATGCCCTCGCGGCAGGCGGTGGCGGCCTGGGCCGTCGTCAGGTCGCGCAGGCGCGGCCCGAGGACCTCTGGGGCCACCGGCCCGTCGAAGCCGGTGGCGGCGACGGCCCGGAACCATCCGGGGAGGTCGATGACGCCCTCCCCGGGGATCAGGCGGTCGGCGTCCAGGACCTCCGCCGGTGGGACCGGCTTGGCATCGTTGAGGTGGAGGTAGAGGATGCGCGCACGCGGGGTGCGGGCGATCTCCGCCAGCGGGGTCTCCGCGGCGTGGCAGTGGTAGCAGTCCAGCAGGAAGCCGATGTTGTCGCGGCCGGTCTCCTCGAACAGGGCCAGGCAGTCGGCGTAGGTGCGGATGAACGGGTGCGGCAGGTCCGGCCACAGGGTGCGGACACCGATGAACTCCACCGCGAAGGCTAGGCCGGCCGGTCGGAGCGCATCGGCCACCTGGGTGAAGCGGCGCCGCACCAGGGCGCGGGCCTCTGCGGGCGGCAGGGTGCTGCGATTGGGCATCCAGGTGCCGGCGAGGCGGCCGCCGATGGCCGCGGCCGCCTCCGCCCGCTCGCCCAGACCGACGAGGGACTGTTCCCATTCGGCCTCCGGGGCGAAGGGAGCGGCGGTGACCACACCACCGACCATGGCGGGGACGAGGCCGGCCTCCCGCCACAACCCCTCTGCGTCGAGTCCGGGGTGGGTCTGCAGGTGGGCGCGCACCTCGCCGACGCCCACATCGATGGCGCCGTAACCGTATTCCCGGGCCAGGCGAAGGCGATCGGCGAAGGCCGGGCGGTCAGAGCCGCGGATCAGGGTGCCGTGGAAGCAGAGGCGCATATTGGAACCTCCAGGTGCAGTATCGAGGGCGGCGAACGGGGCTGGGGAACGCCCGTGGCGCCACGTGTCCCCAGGGCTTTCGCGGGCGTGCGCCCCCTCCCTGCCGCATTCGGCCAGCCGGTGGCGTGCACCCTCCGGGCCGCCCGGCCGGGTGGCCCGGCGCGCGTGCCACTCGGCCGCGACCTGCGCGGGTGTGCGCCCACGGCCGGCGCCGTGCCGCCACCTCGGGCCGCCCTTCGCCCCGGAGGGCGCCGTTTCCGGCGGCGCGCGGGGGGTGGCTGCGCGCCCCGACCTTGGGAGAGAATGCCGGTCGAAGGGGTGGGGGCATGGCGCAACGCCGGATGGAACGGGAAGCGGTCGCCGAACTGCTGGAGGCCTTCCAGCGCCGCCGCAGCCTGACGCTGCTCCGGGCGGTCCTCGGCGCGGCGGCGCGGGCCGGCACTGTGGCGGAGGTGCGGGCCCACCTCATCGAGGCGCTGGAGGCGGAGGTGGACGCCGATCCTCGGCTCCTCTACCGCCTCTACCTGGAGGACGGGCAGGACGTCGAGGCGGCCGCGGCCGCGCGGCGGCTGGGGGAGGCCTCCGCCCTCCTGGAGGTGGCGGAGGGGTGCGGTCTGCGCTTCCGCATGCTCGCCTTGCAGCTCTATCTCGAGTCGGCCGACCTCCTGGCGCGGCAGGGCCATCGCCGCGCCTACGGCCGGGCCGCCGCCGTTCTCTGCCGGCTGCGGGCGGCGATGGAGGGGGAGGAGGTGCGCTGGGAGGGCCTCTTCTCGGGGTATTGCGCGCGCCACCGCCGGCGGCGGGCGCTCCTGCAGGAGTTGGTCCGGGCCGGTTTGGACCCCGGCGCGCCGCCGCCCGTCGCCGAGATGCCGTGAGGGCCGGCCTCCCGTCGTCGGCGCGCGGCGGGGGTGCCGCTGTGCGGCCGGGGGGAGACATGCTCGGCAACAGTGGTTGACAGTGGCAGAGATGGGGTTTATTGTAATAGAAGGGAGGTGTCGCCGATGTCCGTGCCGGATCCCGAGGCGCCCCCGTTTGCTTGGGGCGCGGCCTGCCATGTGTTGCGTGCGCTGGACGGCCAGTTGCAGGCGATCATCCTGGTCGGCTCTTGCGTGCACACACCGGAACTCGCGCGCGACGTCGACCTGGCCCTGGTGTCGGCCTCGCCCCGCCCCGCGGAGCGCTACGCGGCCGCGGCGGGTGCTGCCCTGGGCCAGGGGCGCCCCGTGGACGCCTTGGTGCGCCGCCCGGACCAGCCCCTCGGGGCGATGCGGCTGGCCTACGCCGCCGGCCGGGTCCTGTGGCGGCGGCGCAGCGACGCCATGGCCTTGACGCCCGCCGTCGCCACGCCGGACGACTTCAGGGACGCTCGGCGCCAGCTCTGCAACGCCGTGGCGTTGGAAGCGACCGGGGCGACCCTGGTGACGGACCGGTCCGGATACTTCCTGCAGGAGGCTTTCGAGGGCCTCTTCCAGGCGGCGCGCACGGCCGTCATGGCGTTGTCGGCCATACGCTCCCGGCAGCGGTTGTCCCCGGCGCTGCAGCGGGAGTTTCGCCGCGTCGTGCTCCTGTGCCACCTCCGCTACGGTCGGGGCGACTCCCTGCCCACGGGGGCTGGGGCGCGCGCGGAGTTCCGCGCCTGGCACGCGATCGTCCAGGGCCTGCTGGACGCCTGCGAGGCGGCGGCGCTGGGCATGGTGCTGCCCCCCGCCCGGCCGCTCACCTTCGCCGGGTGAGCCGCCCGGGCGCGCCGGCGTGGTGGGGACCACCGCTCGGCGACACCGCCCCAGGACTTCGGCCGCGCCGACGCGAAGTCCCCCGGGTGGCTCGATGCCGCGGGTGCACCAGCGGGGAGTGCCCTTCCGGAGGCGGCATCGCGGGGGCAGCATTTCGAAGGCGGCTGGGAGGCGGCGCGGTATGGAGATCGGCGTGCAACTGATCGTGTGGGGGCAGCGCAACCGGAGCGACCGGGCGGCCGTCTTGGCCGAAGTGGCCCAGGCTGGCTTCACGGCCGTGGAGATGAGCCCGCAGGCGGACGCGGCGGTCGCGCTGGAGGAGTGTCGGCGCAACGGGCTGAAGGTCGTGGCGAGCCATGCCAACACCGGGAGCCTGGAGCGCGACCTGGACGAGCACCTGCGCTGGCTGGAGCAGAACGGTGCGCACCTGCTGGCGTGCTCGGGTGGGGACCTGCCGACTTCGGCGCAGTATCGTGACGTGGCCCGGCGCCTGAACACCGCGGGCGCGCGCTGCCGCGAGCACGGGGTGACCCTGTGCTACCACAACCACGCCCACGAGATCGTGCACGACATGTTCGGGCTCGGGTACATCCTGAGCGGGACCGATCCCGAGAACGTGAGGCTGAACCTGGACACCTACTGGGTGGCCAAGGGGGGGCAGGACCCGGCGGCGGTGATCCGGCTCCTCTCCACCCGCATCGGCTACCTCCACCTCAAGGACATGCTCGCGGACGGCTCCTTCGGCGAGGTCGGCGCGGGGCGCCTGGACTGGGCGGCCATCCGCCAGGCGGCGGACGCGGCCGGTGTGCGCGTGTGCGTCGTGGAACAGGACCGGACGGCCCGCACGCCCCTGGAGAGCTCCACGATGAGCCGCGAGTACCTGCGGACCCACTGGAACGCCTGAAGGCGCCGTTGCGGCGAGGACCCGGGCCCGGTGCCAAGGGCAGGGGGCGGAACCGAGCCCGCCCCCTGCTGCGTTGGTCCGAGGGGTGCCTGCCCGCCCGGTCCCAGCACCTCAAGCCAGGAGTTCCGCGAGTTCCACCTCGCGTTGCTCGCGCGCGCTGGTCACGGCGGCGAAGACGAGCGCCAGAGAGCGCAGGTTGTCCTCCCCGTTGCACTCCGGCTGGCGGCCCTCGGCCAGGGCCGCAAGGAATTCGGCCAAGACGGCGTCCTGGCCAGCCCTCTCCTGGGGGTCCAGGGGGATCTGCTCGCGCACCTGGCGGTCCCGCGGAAAGACGCGGGTGTGCCAGAGCTGGTCGTCCTCCCAGGTCAACGAGCCTTCGGGCCCCTCGATCCGCCACTCGCCGTTCCAGGGGGACTGCTTGCCCACGCTGCTCCCCAAGGAGTGATGGGTGGCGAGCAGTCCGCCCTCGAACGCGACGACGGCCGCGTGGCCGGCGTCCCCCTTGTGCCAGCCCCAGGACGGATTCCAGGTCAGGGCGCGCACGCGTACCGGCTCGCGGCCGAGCACGTACCGCAGCATGTCGAAATGGTGGATTCCCATGTCGGTCAGCAGGGGATAGGGCATGACCACGTAGTGGGTGCCGGGGGCGTGGGCCCATTCCCGATAGAAGCCGACACTCACCACCTCGGGGGCGCCGACCCGTCCTTCGGCCAGGACGCGGCGTGTCGTGCGGGGCAGGGCACCGAAGCGGTAGTTCTGCGCGACCATCAGCGTGCGTCCGGCCCTGCGCGCGGCGGCTACCGCGGCCCGGGCAGCGGAGAAGTCGTCGCTCAACGGCTTCTCCCCCAGGTAGTGCAGGCCCAGCGCGACGGCCTCCTGAGCGACCTGGGCGTGCACCGCCGGCGGTGTGACGTCGACCACGAAGTCCGCCGCGTGGTTCGCCGCGGCTTGGGCCAGCGTCGGGTAGATGCGCGCGCGCGGGACGCCGAGCTTCTCCACCGCGACGCCGACCATGGCCTCGGCGGGCTCCACGTACGCGACGACCTCGACCTCCGGGTGGCGACGCTCCACGTTCACCCAATTGCGCCCCTGGCCGCCGAGGCCGACGTGAATGGCCCTGCGGGCCTTTGCGGGCATAGCGCTGCTCGCTCCTCTCGGCTTCCGGCTGGGGGTGGCTGCAAGAGCCGCTCTTGCGGTGATCCGCCTACACGGCGCCCGCGGCCTGCAGGGCCTGGCGCAGGTGGTCGACGCTGCGCGGCAGGACCTCCTCGCGGGGGCCGCTGAGCCCGCACTCCAAGGCCATGGCGCCCTGGATGCCGATCCGCCGGAGGTCACGGAAGCCCGCGACGAAGTCGATCGACCCGGAGCCTGGTTCCTTCCGCGTGCTGTCGGCGAGGTGCACGTGCCCGAT
>DAHWHV010000143.1 GCA_027335545.1 Clostridia bacterium | reverse complement strand
GCGCCCGCCGACGCCCCGCCCCCGCGGCCCCACCGCCGGTGCCCCCCGCCCCAGGCGCACCCACCTCAAAACAGGCCGAGCGCGGTCGCCCCCGGATTGCCGTCCGCGGCGCGCCCCGCCCGCCTGGGCGCCCGGGACGGCTCGCCCTCGGCGTAGCGGCCCAGGACGCGAGCCAAGAGCGGCATCAGGTGGACGAACCCGTCGGCGTCCGGGCCGCGCGCCAGTCCGGCCAGGCGCATCTCGGCCAGGACCGTGGCGGTCAGCCGCGGGTCGCCCCCCAGCGTCACGCCCCAGCGCTCCCGGTGCTGCTGCCGCAGGGCCCAGACCACGCCCTCGAACTCGGCCTCGGGCAGGGTGACCACGTCGTCGGCGTCCGCGCGCCACTCCCCCGCCGCCACCCGGCGCCGGGCCTCGGCGGCCAGGAGGAGGATGGGCTGGTAGACCGCGCGCCGCTCCACCCGCACCGTCGCCCCGTCAGCGACCAGCGCGGCCCCCGCCCCGTCCTCCTCCAGCCCCCCGGCCCGCCGCAGCACCAGGGCGAAGCTGCGCCGCAGCTCAAGTTCCCAGCGCAGCGCCCCATACAGCTGGCGGCGCACCTCGGCCCGAGCCGCGAGCAGGGCGGCGAACGCCTCCGGGTCGTCGCAGCGGTAGAGCGCGGGCCCCAGCAGCAGGGTGCGCCAGGCCCGCTGCAGGGGGGAGGCGTTCCCGGGCGGCAGGGGCTCGGTGCGCGTGTAGCCGGGCCCGGTGGCCAGGGCGAAGACGCGCTCCCAGTCGGCGCGGACCAGCAGGCGCTGGGCGGCGGGCAGGAACTCATAGAGCACGTTGCCCCCGGCGGCCGGGTCCCAGGCCTCCAGCTCCCCCTGCAGCCGGCGGATCGCCCCCAGGGCCTCCAGGCAGCGCAGCGCCCGCACGAGGCTCCCCCGGTGGCGGTGGTCCAGGAGGTCCAGCCGCACGGCCGAGGTGCCGGCCGTCTGGGCCAGGATGGCCTCGGCCAGCTCGGACATCACGAACTGGCTCTCGCCCCCGCCCGTGGCGGCCGTCGCCGCCAGCACCAGGTGCTCACCGTACCAGAGGACCCAGGTGAACAGGGCGTAGTCCAGCGGCTCCTCCAGGCCAGGCAGCCCCCGCCCCGCCGCGCAGGGCGCGGGCTCGCGGATCAGGCGGGCAAAGGCGCGGGTGCGCAGCAGGGCCCACCCCGGCCCCTCGCGGTAGAAGCGCGCCAGGCGCTCCTCGGCGCGCTGGATGCGGCGGTAGGCGACCGGGTCGTCGGCCGCCGAGACCGCCACCCGGTCCAACAGGTCGTGGTGCGCCGCCAGCGTGGCGTCGGTGCGCGCCGATTCCCTCACGGGCCATCCCGCCGCAGCGTCGGGGCGGCCTCCCGCTGCAACGTGCAGCGGCGGGCGTGGACGACGCCGTCCGGCGCCGTGATCCGGCCCATGCCCTCCCCGTCCAGGGTCAGCGTGATGCGCCCCCCGTCCGCGGCCTGGGCCCGCTGGTCCGGGGCCGCCAGGCACCGCCCCAGCAGGTCGAGCAACTCGTCCCGCAGCTCGACGGAGGGCAGGTGCACGTCCCCCAGGTCCAGGTGTCCGTCGGCGAAGAGGGCCGCCAGCCGCACGGCCGCCTCCTGACGGCGCGCCAGGCCCGCGGCCAGAAGCTCGCTGCGCCGGTCGTGCAGCTCCGGCACGGGGTCGTCCGCAACGCGGGCCCGAGACCCCGGGCGGATCGGCACCAGGACCACGTCGGCCGCGGGCTCGTCCCACGGCGAGGCCCGCCCCGCGTCCTCCGGGACGCTGGCGATGTCCCCCTGCCAGTGGCGCGGCAGGGCGGCCCCGAAGGCCAGGGCGGCCATGCGCTCCGCCTGGGCCGGCTCCGTGCAGTGCAGGAAGGCGATGGCCAGGTCCTCCAGCTCCCGCCGCCGGCTGCGGGTCCCCCAGCGCAATTCGGCCAGGCGCGCCGCCTGCCGCGTGACCAGCTCGATGGCGTCGTTGGTCGTGCGCTTGAGTCGGGTGATGTCTCCGCTGGGCGAGAACCACCGCTCCAGGGCCACCAACGCGCCACGGGCGGACTCCAGCTCACGGCCGAAGTCCGGGTAGGCCCCGTCCGGCAAGGGCTGGCGGGCCGCGACCGCCGCCACGCACAAGGCCAGCAACTCCCCCCGCCCGCCGCGGCGCCAGGCCTGGCAGAGGGCCGCCACGCGCGGCCCGCCGTCGGCTAAGGCCACGGCGTAGGTGGAGAGGTAGCGCACCAGCACGTCCTTATAGGCCATGAAGGCCGAGTGTTCCAGGATCTGCTGGGCCTGGACGTTGCGCAGCGCCCCCAGGTAGCCGATGGCGTCCCCGGCCAGCCGCTCGAAGTGGTCGCGCACCTCGCGCCAGAGCGAGGCCACCCGGCCCTGCGCC
>DAHWHV010000128.1 GCA_027335545.1 Clostridia bacterium | reverse complement strand
CAGGCGGCGACCGTCGCCGCGGCCAGCGCATCGGCCGCGGCGGGCGCCAGGCTGGCGACGGCCGTTCGCAGGGCGGCCCCGGTGGCGCGGGCCGCCGCAAGGGCGCGCGCCCCGGCGGCCTCCTCCATCATGTCTCGGTGCAGGCGCACCCCCGCCAGCCGCGCAGTCTCCAGGGCGGATGTGACTGCGGCGAGCGCATCGGCAGATGCCTGCGGGGCGACGGCCTGCGGGGCGACGGCCACCGGGGCGACCCCGGTCTTCACAGGGGGTTGCACCGGCCCCATGAACACCTGCGCAACCAGGGGGCGGGGTGTCTCTGGCACCAGCCGCTGGTGGTACGCGGCTGCCCGGGGCAGCTCCGCCGCCAGCCAGCCCCGGTCGTCGCACGCTTTGGCTCCGTAGCCCCAAGCGGGGACCAGCGACGCCTCTGCCACCAGGGCGATGGGCACGCCGGCCCCCAGCAGCGACTGCGTCTGGCGCATCCAGCGACCGCTGCGATCAGCCCCGTCGCCCGGCGCTTGGAGGGCGGCCAGCAGCCCCGGCCGCACGCCATGTAGTGCCAAGTCATGGGCCACTACATCGGCCGGCCGCACGGTCAGCGGCAGCCCGACTGCTTCGTGCCGGGTGAGATCGGCGGGGCGTTCCGCTGCCCAGCGGGCCAACGCCTCCGGTAGCGGCAGATCTACGGAGGTCGCAGAACTCTCCAGGGCATAGGCGCGCCCCGCGCCGTGGTGCCACGACGGGCCAATGACCGCGAAGCGCCCGGCCGCCTGCAGGGCGATCCCCTCATGGCCGGAGTCGTCGCTGCGGCCAGTCTGTGAGGCGTCCGCGCGGTACAGCACGCGATGGCCGCCGCCTGTGCGCCAGACCCACGCGGTGCCGTTCGCTGGCAGCCTGCCGACCAGGGTGTGTACCCGCGCTTCGCCCGCCGCGCCATCAATATCTAGGGCCGCCAGGCCGCCGCCGCCGGGCAGCGGGCGTCCGCACGCAATCCCGACGTTGAGCGGCTCCAGGCCCCGGCGCCAACGCCCTGCCTGGGCATCCCGCAGCGCGTCCACCGCCACCCCGGGGCTATCCTCCCATGCCCGCAGGTGGTACCCGCCCAGCGATGACGGCACCTTGCCCGCCTTGGTGCAGCCATGGTCATGCGGGCAGGCGGCGACCAGCGTCACACCTGCCGCCGATAGTTGCCGCAGCTTGTCCCAGGGGTCTGCACCCGTCCACGCGTCCCACGCCGCACTACGGCCGGCGCTCCCCATTTCCGCCCCCCCCTATGGCGAACTGTGCGGGCCGCAACAAGGCCGCCTCCGGGGCGGTGCGGGCGGCGGCCTTGTTGCGGGTGCCAGGATGGGCTTGGGGCGAGGGGGAGGGGGGGTCCCCTTCGCAGCGCATATCGCGGGCGCGTGGTGCAGACGCACCACCGGATGGGCGCCGGTGCGCGGTAGGGGGGGCGTGCGGCGCAGATAGAGGAGGGGACCAAGATGGGCGCTGGCCGAGGTGCAGTGGGGCGGATGGCGGGCGGCACCGCGGCGGGAGTCCTGGCCCTGTCCCTGGTGGCGGGGGGCGGGCCCGGCTTCTTGGGGGGCAACCCCGGGCGGGCGGCGACGGCGGCCCCGCCGCCCATCCAGCAGGTGTCCGGGGGGACCCTGGTTGTCGGCAGTCGATTTTTGACCGCACGGGTCAGCAGCAACCTGTACGTGCCCGAGATGTCCGCGGTGGCCACCATCGGCGGCGTGGCGGTGCAGCAGGCGGGTAACAGCGGCATCGTGCCGTGCAACACTCCCCGGGGCCTGGACGCCATCACCGTCACGTATCGGGGCACGGTGCTCGCCCGGGGCACCGTGACCGTGGTCGCCCGCGGGGCCCTGCCGCCGCTGCGCGTGGGCCTGGGGGGCACCGCGGCCACCCCAGAGGTGCAGGGTGGCCAGCGCGTCTACCTAGAGCAGACGACGCCGACCGCGACCCACCAGTGGCCGCCGTGGTACCTGGCGGACGCCACCGCCACGGTGAACGGCGGAAGCAGCCCGGCGCGAATCGGAACCTCCGGGGGGGTGTCGCTGCCAGACGGTGCGACCAGCGGCAGCATCCTGGTACATTATTGCAATGCCACAGAGACGGTGCCCCTGCGCATCATGCCTCCGGTGGTCACGGGCGCCGTCAGCGACAGCTTCACACGGGCCAGGGCCGGCCAGACCCTCTCCATCACCGGATCGGGGTTTGCGATGGGCCCGGGCCGGCACAACACGGTGCTCTTGAGCGGCCAGCCACTAACTAATATCCATTTCTGGGGGAATAGTGGGATTGCGGCCGTGTTGCCTCCCACGACGCCGGCCGGCACCTACACCGTGGCCGTGCACACCGGCGGCGGCACCAGCAACGCCGTGCCGCTGCGGGTCTGGGCAGCGTCCCCGCAGGCGACCCGGGCCACCACGACGACCGGCCCCTCGACGACCCCGGCGACCAACACGGGCACGGCGACCAACACGGGCACGACGACCGGCCCCACGACCCCTGCGACTAGCACGACGCCGGCCGCCCCGCACATCACCGGCCCGGCCACCCTGGTCGCAGGGGGCGACGGGGCCTATGCGCTGGTGCCAGCAGGCAGGGGCGCCGTCTGGGCGTCCAGCAACCCCGCCGTGCTGGCCGTTGACCCGACCGGACAGGCACACGCGCTTGCCCCCGGCTCCGCCACCCTCTCCGCTGTGTCGGGCGGACGGGGCGCGACGTTGGCCGTGCGAGTGACTCCCGCGACCCTCGCCGCCGCGGCACCCCCCAAGAAGGCGCCCGGGAACCGCCTGGCCCTGTGGGGCGGCCTGGCCGCGCTGGGCGCGCTGGGCCTGGCAGCCCTGCTTCTTTTCTTCCGCCGCCGCCGCAAGACCAGGGCGACCAGCACCCCAGGGTCCCAGTGAGACAGGCAGCGGCCCCGCCCCTTATCGGACGGGGCCGCTGCCTGTCCTATCTCACCGCCCAAGGTCGGCTAGGTCGGCCTCCCGCACCGAGGCAGGCGCCTGCACAGCGCCCCGGCGCACCGGCGCCTCCTCCCGCAGCAGGTACTCCACGGCCCGCCGGCGCATCCGCCGCTCCAGCTTCTGCACCTCCACAGCCGCAGCCGCCGCCTCAACTCGCGCCGCCCGATAGGTGCCCGATTCGGTGAGCCGGCGCACCGCGCCCAGCGGCCCGGAGTACCGCCGCAGGCATGCCTCGGCCCGCCGCAGCCGCCCCCGCACGCGAAACACGTCCTCGTCTGTCTCTGTCTCTGCCACCGCCACTACCCCCCCTGTGCTGGCCCCAGTCCCCTCGGCCCTAGCGGTCAAGGCCCCAGTCCCCCAGGCCACGGGCCAGCGCCGCCAGGGACAGGTCGGCCTCTCCGGCCGCCGCGATCGCGGCCAGGCTGGCCGCGCTGGGCCCCTCCTCTGCCTCGGCCACTATCGCCCTGCGGGGCCGCGCCGCCTTGGCCGGGGCCGCCTTGACCGGGGCCGCCTTGGCCGCCAGCACCTCAGCGACGATGCGCTCCGCCGTGTCGCGGCGATGCAGCGCGGAGTACCCGCCTGCCCGCAGCGCGTCAACGACCAGCCCCACGTCCGGCACACCTCCCCCCCGCAGCACGTCCGCACGTACCCGGGCAAACACGGCGGCTCGGTGGGCCACTGCCTCCGCCTGCGTGCGCTTGGCCTTCGCGCTGGGCAACCCCGGGATGCGCTGCTGACCCCGGCCGTCTCCCTGGGCGGTGGCGCGCCCGCCGAGGCCCCCCCCTGTACGGCCGCCTTCCCGCTCCTGGGCGACTTTCTGCGCGACGCGGCCCAGGATATCGGCCACCGCATCCTCGACGCTGGACTCGGGGCAGCCCCGCGCCCGCAGATCCGCCGCGACCAGACTTGCGGCGCGATCCCACGCCGCCCTGCCCTCCTGGTCTGCAGTCGCCAGTCGTCCGGTGCGCCGGGCCTCGGGCACCATCTGCATGTGGCCGTCGGGGGCGCGATCCCCTAGCCGCCGCCAGGTCGACGGAGACGCCCATACCACCGCGCCAGCCCGCCCGATCTCCGCGAACTCCGCCGTCCGCATCAGGCGCATCACCTCGCCGTGGCTGTTGCGCGCCGCGGCCTCCACCGCGCGGTATATCTCCGTCATGGAGGCCATGACGGTTAGCCGCACCGCCGGCAGCAGGGACACTGACACCGCCTGCATCCCGCTCACCCTCTATGGCGGCATCATCGCGACCCCCAAAAAGCCGCCCCGCAGCCGCCCGCCGCACCCCTCTGGTGCGACGTAGCCCTTGGGGCAGTACGTGACAGCAGTAAGCGGGACCGCGGCAACGCCATCACGTTGCGGCGATGGGGTGGCGTGTCATGGGTGGCCTTGTGGGGGGGTGGCAGGATGACGGGTGAGGAGGAGGAGACGAAGACGACGACGACCCGCTGCTGGACGTGGGCGGCCGCACGGAGGCCCCGGGCGGGACCCGGGTGCTGGCGGCGCACCCAGGACGATGGGAGGAGTCGCCATGCAGGCGGTTGGCGTGGATTTGGGGTATGGAGTGACTAAGGTTGCGGGGGGCACGGGACGGCACTCCTTTGCGTCGGCGTGGACGCCATACTCCGGCGGAGCAGAGGCTTGGGGCATCGGCACGGCGGACCAGCCCCTGACCGTGGATGGCAGGACGGTGATGGTCGGCGACCGGGCCGCATCCCGGCCCGGCGCTCACCGCCCCTTCGGCGACGGGCGGATGGCGGATGCGGACGCCCTGCCCCTGCTTGCGGCGGCCCTCTGGCGTTCCGGCGTGCGGGGCGACGTGGTGCTGGGTAGCGGCACTCCCCTGGGCCGGTTCGCGCGGGAACGCGCCGGCGCCAAGGCTGCCCTGGAGGGCCGCGTGCTGACCCTCGGCGATGGCCAGCACGAAACCACGGTCCGCATCGCCCGCCTGGTGCTGCGCCCCCAGGGCGTGGGCGCAGCCCTCTACCTAGAAGCCGCTGGCCTGCTGCGCACCGGCGGCGATGGGTACGTCGTGGTGGTGGACGTGGGCACTCGCACGACCGACGTGCTGACGCTTGAGGCGACCGACCACGCGCCAGTTTTGCCCCTCTGCTTCAGCCTTGAGGCCGGCGCGGCGACCGCCGCCGAGGCCGTGGCACAGACGGCGCAGCCCACTACGGGGCACCTGCCCCCAGCCGACGTTACGCTGGCCGCGCTGCGCCGCCCTGTGTCCTGGGGAGGCCAGACCATCGGTGGCCCACAGGCGGATGCCGCGCTGAACGATCTGGCGACCGGCATCCGCGATGAGCTGCGGCGCCGCTTCGGCCCCGACGGGCAGAGGGTGGCAGCCGTTGCCCTGGTCGGCGGCGGCGGGATTCTGCTGGCCGACCGCCTGGCGGGCACCCTGCCAGGTGCTACGGTGCCCATCGACCCGCAGGATGCCCTATTCGCCAACGCCGAGGGGTTCCGCTGGGCGGCGGCGTTGGCGAGGTAGCCCTGTGGTGGCGGCACGCCCCGCCTCTACTGCCACAACGGGGTCGGGGCGCCGGGGGCGGAAGTGGATGCCGCCCAGGGACTGGCGTGGATGCCACCCCCCCCCACCTACAGCCGCAAGGGGAATCGTGGCCTTGGGGACGGAAGTGGATGCTACCCCCCGCACCTTCCCGTCGTGGGCGGCATCCACTTTACCGCCGAACTAGGGGCGGGGCGTTGAGGCTGTAGCGGTTGACGTGGCTGCCAGGGGAGGCGATGCAGGGTGGCGAGGGCGACGCGGTTGTGCGTGGGCTTGGGGCCGGGAGCGGAAGCGGAACTGGACGCCCTGTGCCGGCGGTGGCGGTGTGGCAGGGCCGAGGCCGTGCGCCGGGCACTACACGAAACCGCCGACCGCGAAGCGGCCCTGCGCCCCGTGATGGAGGCCCTGGCGCGGATCGAGGCCCAGCGCAGCGGCGGGACGGTGGAGGCCCCGCCAGCAGACGGGTCGCGGCTCAACGCGGCCTGGGGCGACGATTGACAAGGTGCTGGCGGGCGCAGGGGGGCGGCCGGTCTTCGCCGTGGTGCCGCGCGACGCCGGCGCGATGCCCGGCCCCCCCGCGTTCCCCGAGGCCGCAGTAACGCGAGTAGCGGTGTCTCCCAAGGGGAGTAACGCAGCGGGTAACGCGGCGAGTAACGCTCCCGGGGCCGCAGTAACGCCTGAATCGCGGCCCCTTGGCCGCTGGATACCGGGGAGGACCAGCGGGCCTAGCGCACACCCCGCCAGCGCCTCCCGGCACCGCTTCGCCTCCCCCCCCGTGCTGGCCGCTGCCCCTGTCCCCGCTGCATTGACGGGCGAAGCGTTGTCCCGCCAACTCCCGCCGATGCCCCCTCCCCCGCCGCACCCCTCCTACCCCGCATTGACATGCGAAGCATTGCCGTGCCAATTCCCGTCGTACCCGTGCCCCGGTCCCCATCGCGGCCCCGTCGCACCCCCCAGCACCCCCGCAGAACTCCCGGGGATATTGGCCCGCCGCTGCCATTCTATGGTGCCCCCTGCCGTATTCGTTCGTGTCTGAGGGGACAAGCAGGATAGGGGCGGACACACAGCGCAGGCAAAGCCTGCGCGATCCATTGGGGCAGTAAGGCTTCGCCTGTGTCCGCCGATGTGTCCGCCAGCCCCTGCCTTGTGTCTGTTCGCCCCGGTGTTTTGGGCGGGGAGCGTTGTGGCCCAGCGGTTCCCGGTGTGTCCGCGGTGTGTCCAAACGCGAAATGGAGGCGAACACGGAGGGGAACAGCGGATGGCGGCGCTGGAATCTGTGGGGCGGCTTTTCGGGGTGGGGTTCACTTGCGGTGGGGTGCGGCGACGCACCACCGACTGAGGGAGGGGTGGGCATGGAGCCGATCCATTTGCGGCTCGAACCGGCGGATGCGGAGGCACTCAAGCAGGAGGCCGTGGCAACCGGGCGATCGGTCCTGGACATCGTGCGGGACGCGGTGCGTGAACACGCGGCGCGAGAGGGAGTCCCTCGGGTACTGCCGCTGATCGAGGTGGCGCTGGAGAAGCAGTTCGCTGCGGTGCGCGCCCTTCAAGCCAAGACGCTCATCCAGGCGGGCATCGCCACCTGGCTGGCGCAGGCGGTGGTGGTGGGTACGGTTCTCGACGTGGACCCCGACGAGATGTACCGCCAGGCCAAGGCGCGGGCACTGGTGGACGCGCAGCAGCGCGGCACGGATCGGTGGGGCGACGAGGAGATCTACGACCCGGCGGACCACGCGCCGAACGACGCGCCTGAGGTGCCCAGCGCGGGGAACGGCGCGGCCCCGGTGGCACGTGGTCTGCGCGGCGAGCCCGCGGGCAACGGCGCGGCCAAGGTGGCCCCGACCAAGGCGGCGCCGACCAGCGGTGGCCGGGCCAAGTAGGCGATAGGGGGTGGCGTGGGTGGCCGGGGATGGGTGGTCCAGCGCCGCCCCCTTCGTGTTGATGTGGCGCTGGGCGAAGCGCGGCGGCGGGACGATGGCGCAGTACGTGGCCACGCGGCCCGGGGTGGCGCTGGCGGAGGAGGGCCGGGGCGCGGAGGGCGCCGCTGGTTTGGCGCAGTACGCCGCGGAACGCCCTGGCAGCACGGGGTTGTTTGGGCCGGACGCAGCGAACCCGCCCGACCTGGCGGCGGCGATGGCGGAGATCGGTGCGGCGCCGTGGCACTGGCACGTCGTGTTGTCGATGCGCGGGCCGGACGCGGCGCGCGTTGGCCTGGGTGAGGATGCGGCGGCGTGGCGCGACCTGGCGCGGCGCTGGCTGCCCGCGGCGGCGAAGGAGATGGGGATGCGCCAGGGCGACTTTCACTGGGTGGCGGCGATGCACCACAAGGTTGGCAAGGGCGGGGTGCCCCAGCCGCACCTGCACGTGCTGGCCTGGGCCGGGGGGCCGGGGCGGCCTCCCCGGCTGTCGCGCGATGAACTGCGCCGGGTGCGGCGGGCGACGGCGCGAGAGGTGTTTGGGCCGATGCGGGGGGCGCTGGCGGCGGAGAGGACGGCCAGGCGGGACGCGGCGCTGTCCGCCACCCGCGAAGTGCTGGCGGGCGCAGGGGGGCGGCCGGCCTTCGTCGTGGTGCCGCGCGACGCCGACTTGGGGGAACTGAGGCGGCGGCTGCGGGCGCTGGGCCGCAGCATGCCGGGGCACGGGCGGGTGGCCCTGGCGTACCAGCGGCCGGAGGGGAAGGCAGCGGCGCTTGCCTTGGCGGACTGGTTGCTTGGCCGGGAGGCGCTGCGGGCGGAGGTGGCGGCGTTTGAGGCGGCGGCGGCGGCGCTGGCCGGGCTCTACGGGCAGGCGGGGGTGCCCGCGGCGGTGGCCAGGGCGCGTGCCGACGTGCGGAACCGCGTGGCGCAGCAGGTGCTGCGGGCAGCGGCGGGCCGGGGAAGGATTGCGGCGGCTGCCCGGCGGGCCGCCGC
Source organism: Clostridia bacterium (assembly GCA_027335545.1). Next base: position 2,676 of record DAHWHV010000128.1, on the reverse strand, counting down.
TCACGTGGTCCTGGGACGGGGGCGCAGCGTGTCGGTGATGGAGGGGGCGCGGCGGGCGTTGGTGGACGCGGCGCGCGAAGCAGAGGAGACCGCCGAGGCGGCGCAGGCGGATCGTGCGGCGGTGGCGCTGGGGGTGCCGCGGTAGGCGGTGCTGCCCCGGCGGACAGAGGCAGCACCGGGGGGGGGGGCCGGGGGCCCTGGGGCCCAGGAACCCCCTGTGCTGCCGCGGCCCTTCCGGTGGGCGGCGGCCTTGCGGGGGGGAGGAGGATCGGGCCGAGAGCCGAGAGGAGGTGGAGGATTGAACACGTGGACGGTGCTCGGGGTAGAGGGCCTCGAAATTGCCGTGATTGGCCTGGCGATCTGGGGCGGCGGGTACTGGCTGCTGCGGCGGGTGTTTGGCCGCACGATGGCCCGCCTGTACCTGGCGCTGCTGCCACTGTCGTTCCTCTGGGGTTTGGACTTCGCGCTGACGCCGTGGGTGTGGTTGGCGCCGGGCATGGTCTGGCCGCTGTTCCACCCGGCGATGCCGCTGCACGTCGTTCTGGCGCATGGTTCAAGACCGCTGGTGGCTCTCACCAAGCGGATCTGGCGGACGCGGCCGGAACCGGCCTTCCTGCTGTACCAGGTGCCGTGGTTGGTGGTGGCGGGGTTGATCGTGCGGCGGATGGTGTTTGGGCCGGCGCCTTGGGGCGCCGGGCGGCTGCGGGCGGGGCGGGCGCCGACCCATGGCAGCACCCGTTGGCGGCAGGCGGGGGAACTCGGCGCGACGACGGCCTGGGTGACGGTGGCGGCGCCGGAGGTCGCGGGCCTGGTGGTGGGGGCCGCGCGGAAGGGGGGCCGGGTGACGCGGGCCGAGGTGGGCAATCCGCATGCCGTGATCATCGGGGCGACGCGCGCCGGCAAGACGCGGCGGGTGATCCTGCCAACGGTGTGGTGCCTGGGGCATCGCGGGGAGTCGATGGTGCTCACGGACCCCAAGGGCGAATTGTACGGGCACTCGGCGGAATGGCTGCGGTCGCGGGGCTACCGGGTGGTCCTGCTGGACTTGCTGAAGCCGGGCCGCGGGAATCGGTGGAATCCCTTGGGGGCGATCCAGCGGGCGGTGGACGCGGGGGACCACGGGGAGGCCAGCCGCCTGGCCTGGGAGGTGGGCAACGCCCTGGCGGTGAGTGACCAGGCCGCGGGGGGCAGCGCGGACCCGCTGTGGGCGCAGTCGGCGGAGTCGACGATTGCCGCGCTGGCGCTGGGCACGGTGCTGGAGGCGCCGGGGGGCATGCGCCACCCGGCGACGATGTACCGCATCCTGCTGGACCTGGGTGGGGACGGCCAGGGGGGCGAGGCGATGGATGAGTGGTTCCGGGCGCTGGGGGGCGCGCACCCCGCGCGCAAGGCGTATGGCACCGCGTCGCTGTCGGAGTCGCGCACCCGCTCGTCGATTTACACCTCGACGGCGGCCAACCTGCGGATGTTCGCGGACCCCGACGTGGCGTGGCTGACGGCCAGCAGCGACCACGACCCGGCGGACGCGGGGCGGAAGCCGACGGCGATCTTCCTGCTGCTGCCGGACGAGGCCGGGGCGCGGCGGCCCATTGCCAGCCTGTACGTGACACAGGTGTACAGCGCCCTGGCGGGGGTGGCGCGGGCCAACGGCGGGCGGCTGCCCGTGCCCGTGTGGTTCCTGCTGGACGAGTTCGGCAACGTCGGCAAGCTGCCGGGCATCGCCGAGAAGCTGACGGTCAGCGCCGGTCGGGGCATCCGCTTCGTGTTGGCGGTGCAATCACTGGCGCAGATCGACCACGTGTACGGTCCCAAGGTGCGCGAGGTGGTGACCGGCAACTGCGACACGTGGCTGTTCCTGCGCGCGGCGGACCTGGAGACGGCGAAGGCGATCAGCGATCGCGCGGGCACCTACACCGTGGTCAGCACCAGCGTCCAAAAGAAGGCCGGGGGTTGGGGGGGCGGCGGCACGGAGGGGAGCGTCGCACGGGCGCTGCTCACGCCCGACGAGGTGCTGCGTTGGCCCCTGGGGCACTCGTTGCTGCTGCAGGCGGGGCAGTACCCGGCGCGGCTGCCTCTGTGCGACTTGAGTGGTTGGCGGGCGGCGCACGAGGCGATGCCGCTGGCCCCACCGACGGAGGCGGCGCCCTGTGGGGCGGTGGAGGAATGGGTGCCGGGGCAGGCTGTGCGGCCCGCTGGCGGCACGGCGGCCAGCGTCGGAACCGTGATTCCGGCGGTCGCGGAAGAAGAGGACGGGGCGGAGGAGGACGAGGCGGAGGGGGTTCCCGCGCCCGAGGAGGCAGCGTTCGAGGAGACAGTGCCCGAGGAGATGGTGTCCGGGGAGGAGGCCCCGGCGGCCCCCCCCCGTGCTGCCGCTGGCCCCCGGCGCGGCGGGTATCGGCGATAGGAGGGGGTATGGCCGTGACGACCCTGGCCGAGGTACGGGAGGCGCTGGTGGGGATGGGCTGCGGGCGCGTCCGTGTCGGGGTGTGGGGGGCGCCGGGGGTCAACGCCCGTGTGGGGCGCGGCCGGGTAGAGGTGACGGCGGGCTTCCTGGGCGCGGAGGCGGCGGTGCGGCGGGCGATCCTGGCGCATGAGGTGGGGCACCTGCGAGGGCGGCATGGGGCGTGGGCCGCTGTGCTGGGCGTTGTCTCGGCGGTCGGCCTGCCGCTGCTGCTG
>DAHWHV010000091.1 GCA_027335545.1 Clostridia bacterium | reverse complement strand
GCGGGCGGCGGCTCGGGGGCTGGCCCCGAGGCTGTCGAGGTTGGAGACGGCCACGAGGCGTTCCCCGCGCGCGCGGGCGCCCTGGGCCACCGTGACGCTGGTCCCCGGGGTGTGCTCCTCGTTGCGGGAGACGCACCAGATCGTGCGCCGGCAGGGGTGGGACCGCGGGAGCCTGGCGAGTTCCAGCGCGGCCACCGTGCCCATCGCGTTGTCGTACGCCCCCGGGGAGTCGATCCAGCCCTGCCAGTCCTTGTGCGCGATGAGCACGATCGCCTCCGCGGGGCGCGAGCGCAGCCGCGAGCCGAGAGGGCGCAGCGTCCCCCGCCCTCATCGCCGATCGCGGCGCTTCCGTGCGGCCCACCTCCCCCGACTGCCCACCCCCTACCCCTCTGGGCGGACGCCGCCGCCGGGGGCGGAGACCGCACGGCCCTCGTGCCTCAGGGCCCGGCGCCCCCCGCTCAGCGCCCGGCGCCCCCCTCCCCGCTCGGGGGCTCCCCAGGGCCCCAGGGCCAGGTGTCCCCGGCGTCCAGGCGCCACGCCTCCAATCGGGTCGACAGGCGGGCCAGTTCCGCGGCGTGCTCCGCCCGGCCGGCCAGGTTCACCGTCTCGTGCGGGTCCTCCCCCAGGTGGTAAAGCTCGCGGGCACCATCGAGGTACTGGCTGAGCTTCCACGGGCCCGAGCGCAGGCCCCGGATCGGGCAGACCCAACGCTGCTTGGCCAGGTACTCGAAGAACAGCTCCCGCCGCCAGGGCCGACCCGCCAGCAGATCGAGCAGGTTCCCCCCGGCGCAGGCCGGCGGCGCCGCCACCCCGAGCGCGGCGCACAGCGTGGGCAGCAGGTCCAGGTGGCTGACCAGCCCGGAGGGCCGCGTGCCGGCGGGCACGACGCCCTCCCAGGCCAGCAGCAGCGGCACGCGCACGAGTTCCTCGTAGAGGCAAGGCCCCTTGAACGGCAGGCCATGGGCCCCGGCCAGGTCCCCGTGGTCGGAGGTGTAGACGACGCAGGTCTGCGGCCACAGGGCGCGGCGGTCCAGGACCTCCAGGACGCGCCCCAGGCAGGCGTCCACCCCGCCGATCAGGTCGCCGTAGAGGCTGCGGTAGCGCAGCCAGCGGTCGGCGTCGGCGCCGACGAGTGGGCGCCCCTGGTCCTCGTGCAGGAAGCGTCGCTGCGCCGCCGGCTTGGTGGACAGGTCGTCGCCCAGGCTCGGGGGCACGGTGACGCCCGGACGGACCGGCTGGTCGGGTCGCCGCGGGAACTCGTAGATGTCGTGCGGGTTGACGAAGGACACGACGGCCAGCCACGGGTCCCCGTCCTGTTCTTGCAGCCAGGCCGCGGCGCGGTCGGCAGCCTGCATGTCCCCGCCCGCGTGACCCCCCGCGCCGCCGTCCCCCGGGTCGTCCGCTGGGCGCCCCCCGGAGTCCCCGCGGGGATCCGACGCGCGGGTCCGCGCGCGCTCGCCGCGGGGGTCGGATGGACGTCCCCCCGCCCCGTCCGCTGGGCGCTCCGCTGGCCGCTCGCTAGGGTGCTCGGATGCGCGCCCCGTTGCGCGTTCCGTTGCGCGCCCCGTTGCGCGCCCCGTTGCGCGTTCCGATGCGCGTTCCGATGGATGAAAGGCGACATCGAAGCCGTGCGCCTCCGCCCCGTGGCCGCGCGAGAGGTGCCACTTGCCGAAGTAGGCCGTGCGGTAGCCCGCGCCCCGGGCCAGGTCGCCAATGGTCGGCAGGCCCTGCGGCAGGTCGCGCGCATGCGCCGCGTCGAGGTTCGTCTGCACCCCCGTCTGGTGGGGGTAGAGCCCCGTGAGGAGGCTGGAGCGCGCCGGCGAGCACTGGGGCGCCGTGCAGTAGGGTTGCGTGAAGGCGGCGCCGCGGGCCGCCAAGCGCTCCTGGTGCGGGGCCCTGACCCCGGGCACCAGGTCGTGGTGGCTCTCCTGGTCGCTGAAGACGATCAGCACGTTCGGCCGTTGCGGCATCGTTCGCCGTCACCTCCAGGCGTAGCGCGCCGTGCCCGCGGCCTGCGCGAGGAGCCTGCTTTGCGGCGCGCTTGGGTCCAGTTCGTAGCGGAATGCCTGGGCAGTCTTCACGTCTTCAGGGCTCGCTCGCCGCCTTCAGCGCCTTCTCCGCCCGGTTTCTGGCCGACCCGCGGCCGTACAGGCGGGCGCACATGCTCGTCAACACATCGATCATATCCGGCAGCAGATCATCCTTGACTTCTTCAGGGTCTACGACCACCACCCTCCGGCCCGTCGCGGCCAGAGAGGCCTCGATGTATTCCGAACCGAATCGTGCCAGGCGGTCCCTGTGCTCGACCACGATGACGCCGTAGTCCGGCGAGCGCAGCACTCCGATCAGGCCCGTGCGGTGCCCGTTCAGGCCGCTGCCCACCTCGGCAACCACCTTGGCGACCCGCAGGCCGTTCTCGGCGGCAAACGCGGCGAGACGCGCCACCTGGCGGTCCAGGTCTGCTTTCTGGTCGTCCGAGGACACCCGCGCATACAGGACCGCGCCCGCTTCCTTCCGCTCGGCTACCTCCACCAAGATCGTTCCCGTGGGCATCTGTCGGGCCGGGACGGGCAACTTCCCGGCCTTCCACCACTTCCAGGCCGTCTTGTAGGTGACGCCGTTCGCCCGCGCCCAGTCGGAGAGTTTCATGGGGATACTATAATACCCTGGGGGCTAAAAGGCCACCTCTCCGCGCCGAAGCAGGCGAACACACCAGGAACTTCCTCCGTGATCCGGGGCGGGCCGCCGAGTTCCTGGCGCACTGGGGAAGCCTTCGTGCCCCTGATAGGGCTGCGGCAGCGGTCGATGGCGGCGGCCGAGGCCGAGGCCCTGCGCCTGGCGCGCGGGATCGGCGACGCGGCGGAGCGGCACGGGTGCCAGGCGGCGATCGTGGGGCTGGCCAGCCGGGTGTTGGATGAGGCGGCGGCGGCCCAGTTGATGCGGGAGGTGCGGGGGATGCCGGACCTACTGGTGGAGTTGCTCGCCGAGGGGCGGGCCGAGGGGCGGGCCGAGGGAAGGGCCGAGGGAAGGGCCGAGGGGCGGGCCGAGGGCGAGTTGCATCGGGCACGGGTATGGCTGCTGGAGGCCTTCAGCGCCCGCTTCCAGGACCCGCCGACGGCGCTGCGGGAGGCCGTCGAGCGGACCAGTGATCTGGAGCGACTCAGCCGCTGGTTCCGGGCGGTCGTGTCTGCGCCGGATGCCGCGGCGGCGGTGGCGGCGGTCCTCGGGGAGCGCTGAGTCCGATCTGCAGCGCCATTGACCTCTCCGAGTGCCGGTACTGGGACGTGGCGGCGCTGCCGCGTCCGATCAGCGACTTCACGCTGCGGCGGATCGAGGACGCCCAGCGCGGTGCCGGCGCCGCCTGGAGCACCATCGGACCGCGCCGCTGGGTCCCGTGAGGGGCCCACGCCCGAGCCACGCGCGGCGGCGCGCTGCGCTGGGCGGGGCGGGGGAGCGGTGCGGGCGCCCCCCCTTGGCGACCGGGGCGGGCGCGCGACGGAAGAAGGGCCCGAGGTGCCGCCGCGTCCGGTGCCCCAGAGGGCCCGGCTTGGGGCGCCGAGGAACCGGGGGGAGGCGGCCGGGATGCGCG
>DAHWHV010000082.1 GCA_027335545.1 Clostridia bacterium | reverse complement strand
GCCCGCATCGGGCGGCGCCGCCCTACTCGAACTCCGCCAGCTTGGGGCTCAGGCACTCGCGGCGATTCACCCGCGCCTCGGCGGGTCGCGGCACGCCCGGCCCGGCCAGCAGCGGGTCGCCGGTCGCCTCCATCCAATGCTGCAGGCGGGCGGCCAGATCCCGCTGGACGTCGGCGTAGCGCGCATCGCCCACGCGGTTGACGCGTTCCACCGGATCCAGGTACAGGTCGAAGAGCTGCTCCGGGGGGCGCCGCTCCTCCATCAGTCCGTGGTCGAGCAGGAACTGCTTGCTCGGCCCGTCGTCGGTGTTGGCGGGCACGGCCCGGTCCAGCCCGTCATAGGCGCGGATCAGCTTGTGGCGTTCCGTACGCACGCAGCGCAGCGGCTCATAGGCCGCGTGGTAACTGACCTCGGCAAAGACCGCTTCCCGCACGCGGTCGGACTCCCCCCGCAGCAGGGGCAGCAGGGAGTGGCCCTCCCCGGCGGGGGCCTGCAGGCCCGCCAACTCGCAGACGGTCGGGTAGAGGTCGAGTTGGGAGACGAGGGCGTCGGTGGCCTGGCCCGCCCGGGGATTGCCGGGGTAGCGCAGGATGAGGGCCACCCCGATCCCGGTGTCGTAGAGGTTGCACTTCATGTGGGGAAAGGCGATGCCGTGGTCGGTGGTGAAGAACAGGACCGTCTCGGAGTCGAGCCCGCCTTGGCGCAGGGCCTCCAGCACCATCCCCACGCAGTCGTCCACGATGCGCGCCCCCAGCGTGAAGCGGGCGAAGTCCTCGCGGTTGCCGGCGTTGTCGTACGCCGGCAGCGGCGGGACGACGTAGGCGGGGTCGACGCCGCCGTCCAGGGGCGGGTACTCGCGGTGCGTGCTGGACATGCCGAAGGCCAGGAAGAACGGCTGCTTCGGCCCGGCCCGCAGGTAGCGGGCGGCGGCCCGGGCCAGGGACACGTCCCGGGGTTCGGCCCCGCCCGGCTCCGGCGCCAGCGTCTGCAAGTAGCCGATCTCCCCCACCTGCTCCCGCGGGCACTCATGCTGCACCCCACAGAGCACCGTCTGATACCCCTGGTCGCGCAGGACACGCGCCAGGTGCCGGCGCCGGCCGGCCTCGTTGAGGCGGAAGCCCCGGTTGACCAGGCCGGTCATGCCGCAGCCGTGGGCGGACATGCCCGTCAGCATGGCGGCCCGGCTGGGCGAGCAGGTCGGGGCGGCCGAGTAGGCGTGGCGGAAGAGCGTGCCCTGCCGCGCCAGGGACATGAGGTGGGGCGTCGGCACCGCGTGGCCGTAGGGCTCGATGTAGCGCCCCAGGTCGTGCGTGTGGATGTAGACAATGTTCCTCAACTGGCAGCCCTCCGGACGGGTGAGATTCAAGCCAGCGAGACCGGCGGCGACGAGACCGGGGCCGACCCGACCCGCCGCGGCCGCGCGACGCGATCCACAGGGAGGGAGCAGGCCGAGCCACGCGCCCGCGGGGAGCACCCGCGTACCCGCCGACGAGCGGCCGGGTGCGGCCGGCGGCGGCCGGCCGCGTGGGCGGGTCCCTGCCGCGCCGCTGACGGCACCCCCCCACAGACCGCGCGCCCCAC
>DAHWHV010000073.1 GCA_027335545.1 Clostridia bacterium | reverse complement strand
GCGAGGGCGCGGGCCAGGCGTGGGTTGGGGCCGGAGCGGTTGCCCCCCGCCGGGGCAGCTGCCCGCTGCGGCGGGCCCGGAGCGCCCGCCTCCCCTCACAAGCCGGGGCGTGCTGGCCGATCATGCCCTTGCGGGTGTCTCCGTTGGGGGGGGGCCACCGGCGGGATCGACCTGGTCCTTCTGGGTCACGGCGCGCCCCCCAAGCGGGCTGTGCGCCCAGACGACGGCGCCCCGCGCGGGACTGTGGCGCCGCGGGGGCGGGATGGGGAAGGGGAGCGGCGATGCGTAGCGCGCTGGCGGTGGAGCCCGGGGTGGGGGTGGGGGATCGCCTGCTCGCCGAGGTCGGGGCGGGGACGATGGACCCCGTGGCCTACGACACGGCCTGGCTGGCCCGCCTCACCCAGCGCGGCGACGCTCGCCGGGCGGTGTTCCCCGAGTGCGCCGCCTGGCTCCTGCGGGCGCAGCGACCGGACGGCTCCTGGGGCTCCGCGCGGGAGACCCTGCACGACCGCGTCGCGGCTACCCTGGCCGCACTGGTCGCCCTGGAGACCCTGCTGCGCCGCGAGGTGCGCCTGCCCGAGGCGCCGGCGGCGGTGCGGCGGCGCCTCGCCGCCGGCTGCGCCTACCTGTGCGCCCGCGTGCCTGGCCTGATCCACGACCCCTGGGAAACCGTGGGCTTCGAACTCGCCGTCCCGGTACTGCTGGTCCAGGCGCGCGCCCTGGGTCTGGCGCTGCCCTGGGAGGGGTTCGCCTTCGTCGCCCAGCGGCGGGCGGCCAAGCTCGCCCGGCTCCCGCGCGGTTGGCAGGGTGCCGTGGGGGCGGCCATGGTCCACACCCTGGAGGGCTGGGGCTGCGAGGACGGCCCGCACCTGCCCGGGCTGCGCGGGGCCAACGGCTCCTGTGCCAACTCGCCCAGCGCCACGGCCTTCTACTACGCCCACATCCCCGACGAGACGGCCCGCGCCTACCTGCTGGAGTGCAGTCGGCGTGGGGGCGGCGGGGTCGCCGACGTCTTCCCCTTCGACGTCTTCGAGGCGGCCTGGGTCCTGGACCACCTCCAGACCGGCGGGGTGCCCACCACCGCGGCGGCGCGGGCCCCGCTGATCGCCTCCCTGGCGGCCGCCTGGGGGGACGGGGGCGCCGGCGTGGGCATCGCCAGCTCCGGTCTGGAGCCCGACGCCGACGACACGGCCCTCACCGCCCTGGTGCTTCACCGCGAGGGTCTGGCCGTGCGCTGTGGGGCGCTGCGGGCCTTCCGCCGACCCGGGGGCTTCGCCTGCTTCCCCTTCGAACGCAATCCCTCGGTGAGCGCCAACATCCACGCCACCTACGCCCTCTGGGGCACGGGCGAGGCGGGGGACCAGGACCTGGAGCCCGTGCGCGCCTACCTCGCCGATGCCCGCCTGCCGGCAGGCTGTTGGAGGGACAAGTGGCACGTCTCGCCGTGGTACCCGACGTGCCGGGCCATCATCGGGCTCTCTGGCCTCTGGCCCGAGCTCGTGGCCCCCGCCGTGGACTGGCTCCTGGACGGCCAGCGACCGGACGGGTCCTGGGGGGAGGTCGGCGGGACGGCCGAGGAGACGGCCTACGCCGTCCTGGCCCTCTCCCGGGTGGGCGGGGCGCGGCGGCGTGACGCCCGCCGCGCCATGGCCGCGGCCGGGGCGATCCTGCGTGAGGAGCCCGCCGCGGCGCGGCCCGCGCTCTGGATCGGCAAGGGGCTCTACCACCCGCGCCGGGTCGTCGACGCCGCCGTGCTGGCCGCGCGCCAACTCTGCTCGGCCCTGGAGGGAGGCGCGCGGTGAGTGCGCTGGCTGGTCGCCCCCATCTCGACCTGAGGCTGCCGGGCCAGGAGGCCACGTCCGCCTTAGGCGACCCCATTCAGGCGGTACGCCGGGTCCTGCTGGTTGCTGGTCCGCTGGCTGGGGATCGGTGTGGCGGTCCTGTCCCTGCCCTTCCTGCACCTGGGTCTGCGCATGTGGGGTGTCGTTCTGGGCGCCACCCTCTACAAGCTGGTCTTTCAGTTCTACATCCTGCCCCACCGCCCGGGGGTGCTGACCCGGGGCTGCCTGACCACCGCGGGCGACGCCCTGCTCAGCGCCGCCGCCGTATTCGCCACCGGCGGCCTGCGCTCGGAGTTCTTCCTCATCTACTTCATCTACTTCC
>DAHWHV010000065.1 GCA_027335545.1 Clostridia bacterium | reverse complement strand
AGCGCATGATGATGAAGACCTTCCTCTTTTCCCCGGCCCTCAACGACCTCTGGGCCGAGTGGCAGGCGACCGTCGAGGGGGTCGTGCCCGGCCTCAAGGGGAAGGGCCTGCACTGGTTCGCGACGGCGGCCCAGCAGGGTTGGGGCGTGGCGCAACCGTATTTCCGCCGAGCATCCGCCCAGGCGCTGGCCATCGTCGGCACGATGTGGGGCGAGCTGCTGGCACGGCGCAGCGGGGTCGTTGCCGCCCTCCGCCAGGCCGACGCGCAGGTCAACGCCCTGCAGCAGGCGGCGGCCGCCGAGGCCGCGCGGCAGGGCGTGGTGCAGGGCGCCTTTCCCGTCGCGGGTGCCAAGATCGCTTCCGTGACGCCGGGGCTGTAGTCAGGGTGCACCTGCGCGTCGCGGCGACGCCCTCCGCCCCGGGGGGCACGGGAGGAGCCATAGGTAACCCCTCCGACCGCGCACCCCCGCGTCGAAGAAGCTTCCCGCCCCGTCGGGGGCCGGCGCGGACACCGGGCTGGCGCCGTACTGCACCACCGCCACCGCGCCGGTCCCGTCGGCGGCCGTGGCCGTCAGATCGGACAGCGTGCCCGAACCCCGCGCCGTCGCGTCGCCCGCGACGGCGAAGCTGACGCTGGTGCCAGTCGCTGTGGGGGTTCCCTGGGCAGCGGCGCAATTTCCGTTGTTAGCGGTCGGGATCTGCCGCCGCCAGGACCGAAATGAGAGCGCCAGCGAGCTCGGCGGGTCTGGACAGATGAGGGCAGTGGCCTCCTCGGACTTCCACGACACCTTCCTTCGCCTCTCGACTATGCGTTCATGCCCTCGCCGCGGCTGCTTGGCCTGCCCACCACCCCTGGAAATTGGGTACAGGGCCCGGCGACGGCGCCTGACCCCTCAAGAGAACAGCCCTTGAATAAACCCGCGCGTCCGGGTTTCCGGCCGCTCTCCAGGTGCTACGCCAACTCATAAACTGCCCCTAGCCCCCATTCCGTTTGGCCGATGTGGCGCCGAGGCGCATGAGAGGTCTTGTGCGCTACTCAGCCCATGACCAAGTGAGCCATAATGAAGACGATCCCGAGCTGCAGCAGCCCCTGGAAGCCGACCAAGTAAAGGTAACGGGACATGGTGCGCCGGATGCGCTCAATGTCCGGCTGCGGCGACAGCATCATGCCGTAGATGCGCAGGTTGGTCGGTAGCAGTACGCCGAGCCCCTGCAGGGTCAGGAAGGTGACCACGACCAGCGCCGCGACCAGCCACCAGTAGAGAGGGGACGAGGGCCTTAGGAAGCCCAGCGCCTGCGCCAGATACCAGCCAGCAGTGGTCGTCGTCCCGGCCATCACCGGGAAGAAGAAGAGCGTACGCGGCAGCAGTTGGGACTGCACCCGCATGCGAGAGCCCGGATCGAGCCGGCGCAGCACGGGGCCGACGACGAAGCCCATAAACAGGTCAGCGCCGGTCCAGAGGATCGCCGAGAGTACATGCACGTAGTCCAGCATCTGTAGATCGCCCGCCGCCAAAGCGACCACCAGTGCCGCCGGGAACAGCCACACCCACCAAGTCATGGTCAGCGCCCGGTGCACCAGCCCCCATCCCCACGGGGTCATCAGCTGTTCCGCTGGCGCCGTTGCGATGCCCGATCACCGTGCCCTTCGGATTCCGACCGCTTGCTTTGGGCCGGGTTCGCGAAGGACAAGGCACTTCCTGCCTGCTGTAACTGGAGTGGGACGGAGGAGGACACTAGTGGCGCGTCCACTAAGTCTCGCCCCGGTGCGTCGAGCGCCGGCAACGGCTTGCGCCTCAAGGGACCGCAGCCGCGGCGCCTGAGCATCGCCTCCGCGCTCCTGTTGGCGCTGGGGTTCCTGCTGCTGGTCTCGGCGTCAGCGACCGGGGTCTCCGTAGGGCGCATGGCCGCCCGAACCCTGACCGGCCGGGCGATCACCCAGGTGCGCGCACACGCCCGGGCGGTCGTGCCGCCAGTCCCTTCCCCGGGGACCTGCAACCCCGGAGCGGAGTCGGCGGAGGCCGGTGCCAAACGGGCCCAAGGGAGCCCGGAGCCGACAAGGGCGGTGCCCCGCGGTGCGCGTCCGCCACCAGGTCCGGGGGTGGTCGCCGCAAGAGCCCCGGGTTGCAGCGACCACCCCCGGACCCTCCCCGCCCCCGGCAGGAGCCCCCCGGCGGCCTGCGAAGGGTGCGGACGGGGGTGGGGCGCGTGTGGACCGAACTCGCCGCTGACCTGTACCTCTGGCGCGACAGCTGCAACGTCTACGCCATCCGGCGGGGGGACGAGGCCCTGCTCGTGGACGCGGGCACCGGCGAGGTCGCCGACCACCTGGCCGAGATCGGCGTCCGGCGTATCGCCCACGTCCTGCACACCCATCACCATCGCGATCAGTGCCAGGGCAGCGCGGGCCTGCACGCGGCGGGAGCCGCGCTCTGGGCGCCCGAGTTCGAGGCCGAGTTGCTGGGCGACCCCACGGGGCTGTGGCAGGGGAGACCCCTGCTGAACAGCTACAGCGGGCGCAGCGACCGCTTCTCCCCCCTGGAGGGCCTGCCGCTGGCCGGGCGCCTCCCGGACTACGGCACCTGGACCTGGCGGGATGTGGCGCTGCGCGCCCTGCCGACGCCCGGGCACACGATGGGCTCCACGACGCTGCTCTGGGACGCCCCGGACGGGCGGCGCCTGGGCTTCAGCGGGGACCTGCTCTACGCCCCGGGGAAGGTGTGGAGCCTGGCCACCTACCAGTACGACTACAACGGCTGCGGGGGCGCCGTGCTGAGCATCCGTTCCCTGCGGTCCCTGGCCGCCGAGGCGCCGGCCCTGCTGCTGCCCGCCCACGGGGCGCCCATGGCGGACCCGGGCGCGGCCCTGCGGCAGACGCAGGAGGCGCTGGGCGCCTTCGTCGCCGCCCGCGACCCGGGCCTGCCGCGGCTGATCGCCGGGCTCGACCGGCCGTTGGAGGCCGTCACGCCGCACCTGTTGCGCGATCGCTATTCGGTCTCCTCCGACTGGGTCGTGCTCTCCGGGGACGGCCACGCCCTCTGGATCGACTATGGCTACCCCCACGGCCTCTACCAGACGGCGGCCGGGGGGGTAGCCGCGGGCAAGCGCCCCCTCCTGCACGGCCTGGAGCAACTGCGGGAGGAGTTCGGGGTGCGCGCGATCGACGCCGTGGTCCTGACCCACCACCACGACGACCACGTGGGGGCCGTCAACGCCCTGCGGCGGGCGACCGGGGCCCAGGTCTGGGCGGCGGCCAACTTCGCCGCCGTGCTCGAGCGCCCCGACGCCTTCAAGACGCAGTGCCTCTGGTACGACCCGGTGCCCGTCGATCGGGTGCTGCCGCTGCGCCAGCCCGTGGCCTGGCGGGGGATGCGTCTCACCGCCCACCCCCAACCGGGGCATACACGCTACGCCGCCTGCCTGGAGTTCACGGTGGACGGCCGCCGCGCGCTGGCCATCGGCGACCAATTCCCACACAACTACATCTACGGCAACCAGTTCGCCCTGGGGGACTACCCGGCGACGGTGCGCCTCTGGCGGTCCCTGGCCCCGGACCTGATCCTGCCGGGCCACGGGCCGGCGGAGGACGGGCCGGCCTACATCGAGCGCTTCGCCGCCGCGGCCCAGCAGACCGACGACCTGCACCGGCGGCTGCTGCCGCTGGAGGAGGTCGACTTCGGGGCGGCCGGACAGGCCGTGGAGGTGTTCCCCTACCACAGCCGCCTGGCCCCGGGGGCGGCGGCTCTGGTCCGCGTCTCCGCGCGCAACCCCTTCGCGCGGCGGGCCGAGGTGCTCGTGCGCCTCCATCTGCCTACCCGGCCCGGCTGGGCCGCGGAGCCCTCCGAGGCCCGGGTCCTGGCGGGACCGCACGGTACGGGGGAGGCGACCTTCCGCCTCCGCGTCGGCGACGCCCCGGCGCGGCGGGTGCCCTACGGGGTGGCCCTGACCGTCGACGGGCAGCCCTTTGGCCTGGTCGAGGAGGGGCTTGTCAGCGTGGGGGAGGGCTGACCCCCCGCGGACGGGGCGGCGGCCCGGTGCGCGCCTCTGGGGCCCGCGCCTTAGGAGCCAGCCCCGCTCCAGGAAGATGCGCGCCGCCTCCCGCGGCGGCCGGCCCCGAGCCCGGCTACGACAGCCCGGCCTCCATGCGGAAGCCCCCTTGGACACCGACGGGCCGTCCTCGTGGCCGCCCCCCCCGGCGCCCCCCAGTTGCCGGCGGCGGCCCGAGTCGCGGGGGCCCGCCGCGAGGGCCGGAGCCCCTACCACGATGCCGGCCGTGACCAGGGACGTGACGACCCGAGGACTCGCCATCTGCGCATGCGGCCGCCTCCCCTGAGACAGTGCTGGGCGGCCGATGAGCGGTCCGCCCGCGATGATGCCAGCCAGGGAGATTAGAGCGGGCCAGGGTGGTCCCTCCAGACAGCGGATTTCGGCGCCTGTCGATGAGCAATCTTCTGCGTGCATCGACTGCGGTGCCAGTGTCGTTGTGTTTGTGGGTGATCCTCTGGTCAGCTGTCAGACAGGCGAAAATACCAGGGACAATATCCGCTAAAGCCAAGAGTGATTCCAGAGGCATCCCACGGAAGCG
>DAHWHV010000058.1 GCA_027335545.1 Clostridia bacterium | reverse complement strand
TCCCTCCCTCCCTCCCTCTGGCCGGCCGTGGTCATCGCGCCCATGGCGCCACGGCGCCTCCTCCCTTCCGCACGCCTCGCTGGGTCCGTTGCGCGGACTGCGCCTTGGATGCGGTGATCGCTTGCTTCGCGAGCCTCCCCGCGGCGTTGCCGGCGGTCTTGGCCAGGTGCGAGCGCCAGGCGGGCCGGTGCGCCCGCCCCCAGGTGAGGAGCGGATGGACCGCCTGCGGGAGCGTGGCCAGGACTCCTCCCTCGGCGGCGCGGGCCCGACCCCCGCAGACCCGGCGGGGAGGGTGGCGGCGCCGGTGCCCCCGACCTGCCCGGGCGCGCCCGCGCACCTGGGCGGTCACGCGGTCGCCTGCCGCCTCCCTTGGCTCCTGGCCCCGGTGTTGCGTGGTCCCTGGGCGTTCTGCTACACTCCCGCAGGTGGTTTCGCGCCTGCGGAGCCGGGTTGCGCGCCGCTGGTTCCCGGGGCGTGCCCGGTCACGGTCGCACCCCCCCAGCCCCGGGATCCACCCCGTCGGCCGCACGTGTCGGCGCTCAGGCGAACGCCCTCCTGCCTGCCGCCCCCGTGTCGCCCCGCGTGGCAGCGGCCCCGGGGCTCTTGGTCTGGGGCGGGACGTGGACGACCGCGCCTGGAGCGGCGGGGCGTGGACCCTGGCCACCGATCCGCTTCCAGGCATGGGACAAGCCGCGGCCACGGGGCGTCGCCCCCGGCGGAGCGTTGGTCCTCCGCCCGCGCAGGGGCCGGACCCCCTCCGGCTGTTGTGGCGTGGGCCGAGGGTCACCTGCTTCGCCCGCACGATGCGCCGCCCGGACGCGGACCCGCAATTGTGTGCCGGCGCGCCGTCGGCGGGGTGGGGATTGGCCGCTTGCTGGAACGGGTCGCCCGCTACGTCCGCGAGGTGCGCAACGAAGCTCGCAAGGTCATCTGGCCCACGCGCCGCCAGACCCTGATCTTCACGATCGTCGTGATCGTGGCGGTGGCGATCATCGCGGGCCTGATCTACGCGTTCGATCAGTTGCTGAGCTTCCTGTTCACGGCGCTGGTGGGGGCCCCCTGAGTTCGGGGGCCTCGGGGGGGCAGTGAGGTTGGACACGGGGATGGCGGACCTGACACCGGAGGCCGCGCGCGGGGAGACCGTCGAGGTCGGGGCGGTCGTCGGCGCCGCGGTGGACCCCAACCGCCAGTGGTACGTGATCCACACGTACTCCGGCTATGAGAACAAGGTCAAGACCAACATCGAGAAGCGCGTGACCTCCATGGGTATGGAGGATAAGATTTTCCAGGTCCTGGTCCCCGAGGAGGAGCAGATCGAGCTCACCAAAGAGGGCAAGCGCAAGACCGTCAAGCGGAAGATCTACCCTGGTTACGTGCTGGTGGAGATGGAACTCGGGGACGACTCCTGGTACGTGGTGCGCAACACCCCGGGCGTGACCGGCTTCGTCTCCTCGGGCAACCGGCCGACGCCCCTGCGGCCGGAGGAGGTCGAGGGCATCCTGCAGCAGATGGGCGTCAGCGGGGAGCGCCCGCGGCCCCGGGTGGATCTCGAGGTCGGTCAGAACGTCCGGGTGCGTAGCGGGGCCTTCGACGGGTTCATCGGCGTGATCGACGAGGTGGACGACGCGCGCGGCAAGCTGCGCGTGCTGGTTTCCATGTTCGGCCGCGAGACGCCGCTGGAGTTGGACCTCGACCAGGTCGAGAAACTGTAGGTCGGTCGGGGGCCGGGGTCGGCGAGCCAGGGGCGGGCCACGGGTGGAGTCGGCGGAGCTGGGCCCGCCGGTCGAGTCGCGCTCCGGGGCGATGTGGTGGGGCCGCCCGCCAGAGGCGCGGGTCGCGCCAGCCGGCGCGGTGTCCGGCAGCGGGCCCGCCGACGGGCGGGCCAGGAGCGGAGGGCAACGAGTAGATGGCGAAGAAGGTCCAGGCGATGGTCAAGTTGCAGATTCCCGCCGGTAAGGCGACGCCGGCCCCCCCCGTCGGGACGGCGCTTGGCCCGCAGGGGGTCAACATCATGGCCTTCACCAAGGAGTTCAACGAGCGGACCAAGGACCAGGTCGGGCTGATCATCCCGGTCGTGATCACCGTCTACGCCGACCGTTCCTTCACCTTTGTGCTGAAGACGCCGCCGGCGGCCGTCCTGCTCAAGAAGGCCGCGGGGTTGGAGAGCGGTAGCCCCACGCCCAACACCCGCAAGGTGGGGCATGTGACGCGCGCCCAGGTGCGGGAGATCGCCCAGCACAAGCTGCCCGACCTCAACGCCGTGGATCTGGCCGCCGCGGAGCGCATGATCGAGGGGACGGCCCGCAGCATGGGGCTGGAGGTCGTCGACGCGGGCTAGGGCGGTGGGGCCCCCGGGTCCTGCTTGGTAGGGGGGCGCGGCCGCCGGTCCGCGGGCACCTGGCCGGTGCCGCCGACGGGCTACGGCCTGGGGACCCGTGCGCGGGTGCGCCGTGCGAGCGTCAGGGTTGTCGTCGGGAGGGGACGCAGGTGGGGAAGCCGGGCAAGCGGTACCGCGAGGCGGTCAAGCAGGTGGAGGACCGCGCCTACGAGCCGGTCGAGGCCTTCGAACTGGTCAAGCGCCTCGCCGGGGCGCACTTCGACGAGACGGTGGAGGTGGCCTTCCGGCTCGGGGTGGATCCCCGCCACACCGACGAGATGGTGCGCGGCGCCGTCTCCCTGCCCCACGGCCTGGGCAAGAAGGTGCGCGTGCTTGTGTTCGCGCGCGGGGATCGCGCGCGCGAGGCGGAGGAGGCCGGGGCCGACGTGGTCGGCGGCGAGGAACTGGTCCAGAAGGTCCAGGGCGGGTGGCTGGACTTCGACGTGGCCGTGGCCACCCCGGACATGATGGGCTCGGTCGGTCGCCTGGGCCGCCTGCTCGGTCCTCGGGGGCTGATGCCCAATCCGAAGTCGGGCACGGTGACGGTGGACGTGGGGGCCGCCGTGCGGGAGATCAAGGCCGGTAAGGTCGAGTACCGTACGGAGCGCGCCGGAGTGGTCCATGCCCCCCTTGGGCGGGCCTCGTTTCCGACCGAGAACCTGGTGGGGAACTTCGAGGCGCTCCTGGACGCCCTGTACCGGAGCAAGCCGGCGGCCGCCAAGGGCACCTACGTCCGCTCCATCACCGTCTCCTCGACCATGGGCCCCGGTGTGCCGCTGAATCCCACGGTGACGGCGGCGGCGCGCGCCTGAGGGGCCCGGCCGCGCTCGGTGACGGGTCCCTTGGCGCCGGGGCCTCGGTTTGGTAGAATGCCGTGGTCGGCCCGGCCACTGCCGCGGCGCGCCGCTCCTCTGGACGGGCGCGGCAGACGGCGCGGATGCGGAGTCCCTCCAAAATCCGACCACCGCAGACAGCAGGTCCCCCCCGGGGGATAAGGTGCCAGCGCACCGCCTGCCGAGGTGGGCACCCACCGCGACCCGCTCGGTCGCGGGCCTTCCGGGTTAGCCCAGCCCTCCTCCTGCGGTGTGGAGGGCTCTTTGTTTGTCTCGATCGCCTGTCGGGGCGTGGCGTGCCTGGGCATCGCGTGACGTGAAAGGAGGGGGCCCATGGCGAGGGGGACGGTGGGCGCCGCGCAGCGGCGATTGAAGGAAGAGACGGTGGCCCATGTGGCGCAACGCCTGCGGGACTCGGCGGCGGCGGTGGTCGTCGACTACCGTGGCCTGACCGTCGCAGAGGACGGCGACCTGCGTCGGCAGCTGCGGGCCGCCGGCGTCGAGTACCGGGTGCTGAAGAACACCCTGGTGACGCTCGCGGCGGGGATGGCCGGACTCTCGGAGCTCGACCCCATCCTGCACGGCCCCACGGCGATCGCCTTCAGCGCGGAGGATCCGGTGGCGCCCGCGCGGGAACTCACGGCGTTCGCCAAGGGCCATCAGAAGCTGCAGGTCAAGGCGGGTGTCTTGGAGGGGCGGGTGGTGCCGCCCGCGGCCGTCCGCGAGTTGGCGGACCTGCCGCCGCGCCAGGAGTTGCTGGCGCGCGTGGCCGCGGCCTTTGCGGCCCCCATGGTGGCCACGGCGTGCGTGCTCGCCGCGCCCCTACGGGCGCTGGTGACCGTGACCGACCAACTCGCGCACCAGGGGGTCGCCGCGGACTAGCGCGCCGCGGCCGGCGCTGGCGGGCGGGCCACAGCCATGCCCGGCAGGCCCCGGCGAAGCAGGCGCGGCGGGCGACGGGGCGGGAGCGGGATGCGTGCCGAGATCGATGAGGGGGTGTCCGGGTTGTCGAAGGTGGAGCAGGTGCTGGAAGTCGTCGAGGGCATGACGGTCCTGGAACTGGCGGAACTGGTCAAGAAGTTCGAGGAGAAGTTCGGCGTCTCGGCGGCGGTGGCGGTGGCCCCGGCGGCTCCGGCGGCGGGTGGCGCGCCGGCGGCAGCCGTGGAGGAGCAGACGGAGTTCGACGTCATCCTCGAGGCCGCGCCGGCGGACAAGAAGATCCAGGTGATCAAGGTCGTGCGCCAGCTGACCTCCCTGGGCCTCAAGGAGGCCAAGGACCTCGTCGACGGCGCCCCCAAGGCCGTCAAGGAGCACGTCAGCAAGGAAGAGGCCAACACCGCCAAGGCGCAGTTGGAAGAGGTCGGCGCGACCGTCAAGGTCAAGTGAGCGACGCCCGGCGGTGGGCTGGGCCCCGCGGGCCCCTGGGCCGGGGGGCGGCCCACCGCCGGGCCGGGTTCGCTCAGCGGGCGTGATTCGAGCGCGGGGTCGTTCGGGCCGCCGGGGAGGGATCGGCGTGTACGCGGTGGTGGAGACAGGCGGCAAGCAGGTGCGGGTGCGTGAGGGGGATGTGGTCACCGTGGAGCGCCTGGAGGGCGTGACCGGTGACGAGGTCACCTTTGAGCGCGTGCTCTGCGTGGCCGGGCCCGGAACCCTGATCCCGGGCAACCCGACCGTGCCGGGGGCCCGGGTGGTGGGTCGCCTGGAGGCGCAGGGGCGCGGGCGCAAGATCGTCGTGTTCAAGTACAAATCCAAGATCAACTATCGCCGCAAGACGGGGCATCGCCAAGCCTTCACGCGCGTGCGGATCACGGCGATCCACTACGCCCGTCCGGGCGAGGGGGCCGAGGCCGAAAGCGCACCGGCGGGGGAGTCGCGGTCAGCGGGTGCTGCTGAACCGCTGACTTGAAGCGGTGCCTGAAGCGCACAGGGGGGGCTGCCCCCTTGTGCTCGGTGGTTCCGACGGGCCTCTTGGCCTCGGTCTCCTGGGCGGGCACGGCGCGCGCCCTTCCGGATCGGCTGGCGGGCGTGTAGACTTACGTGCCTTGCCCTGTGGGCGTAGAGGCTTGTGGCCTTTGGCAGGGCGCGGCCCGGCCGGCTGCCCGAGCCCTCACGCCGGGGCCTCGCGCGCCCCGCAGCGGCGGGCCGCCAGGGCCCGGCCGCTGGCCAGGGCACAGCGGCTGGATCGGTCCGGTGTGCCTGGGGCCCGACACGGCGCGCGGCCGACGCGGGGGGCGCCGTACGTGGTGCGCACCGTCCTAGAGCGCGACGCGGCGGGCGTCCTCTGCGGCTTTGCGGTCCGAGGGCATGCGGGTCAGGGGGCGGCCGGGCGCGACGTGGTCTGCGCCGCGGTTTCGGCGCTCACCCAGACGGCGGTCCTCGGGCTGCGGCGGCGCCTCGGCCTGGATCCCCGGGTGCGCATGGGCGGCGGGTGGTTGGAGTGCCGCCTGCCCGCGCCGCTGCCGGCGGAATCCGCGCGTGGTGCCGCAGACATCCTGGAGACGATGGTGCTGGGCCTGGAGGCGATCGCGGCGCTCCACCCCCGGGCCGTCGTCGTCGTGACGCGCCCCGCTTCAGGGACCGGCACAGGGGGCGCGACGGGAAGCAGCGCGAGCGGGCCCGGGTTGGCCGGGCGTGGAGCCGCGGTGAGCCGCGGCGAAGGGAGCGATGATCGATGACCTGGGTGTTCGATCTGCAGCGCTTCGCGCACAAGAAGGGCGGCGGCAGTTCGCGCAACGGGCGGGACAGCCGTCCCAAGCGGCTGGGGATCAAGCGCTTCGAGGGCCAGGGCGTCACGGCCGGCAGCGTGCTGGTTCGCCAACGCGGCACGCCCATCCGGCCCGGCGTCGGCGTGGGGCGGGGCTCCGACGACACCCTCTTCGCGCTGATCGACGGTGTCGTCGAGTTCACGACCCGGGCCGGTGGGCGCAAGCAGGTGAGCGTCGTGGCCGCCGCCATGGCGGTCGGGGGCGGGGCTTAGGGGGGGCGGTCGGCCGCCGGGGGCGGGCGTGGCGGCCTGGCGACTCCCTGCCGACGGATCAGGGGAGGCTGAGGGGACCCACGCCCCAAGGGGCGGGGGCCTGCCTTGGCCTGCGTGCATCCGCCCCGCGCCGCGGAGGGGGGCCCCGGGGTGTTTGTGGACCGCGCGGAGATTGCTGTGTGGGCTGGGGATGGCGGCCGCGGCGTCGTCGCCTTTCGCCGGGAGAAGTACGAGCCGCTGGGCGGACCCAGCGGCGGCGACGGCGGTCGGGGCGGCTCGGTGTGGTTGCGCGGCGACCCGGAACTGGCCACGTTGTTGTCGTTCCAGCACCGCCGCGAGTTCCGGGCGGCTGCCGGCGAGGCGGGCTCCAGCCAGAAGCGTCACGGCGCCGGGGCCCCGGACCTGGAGCTGGCCGTGCCGCTGGGCACGGAGGTGCGCGAGCGCGGCAGCGGGGAGGCCCTGGGGGACGTGCTCGTGGCGGGCCAGCGCCTCCTGGTGGCCCGGGGCGGGCGCGGCGGGCGCGGCAACGCCCGCTTCAGCAGCAGCGTGCGCCAGGCGCCCCGCTTCGCCGAGCGTGGTGAGGCGGGGCAGGAGGTCGCCTTGGCCCTGGAGCTGCGCGTGCTGGCGGACGTGGGCCTGGTCGGTATGCCCAACGCCGGCAAGTCCACGGTGCTCGCGGCGATCTCCGCGGCGCGGCCGAAGATCGCCCCCTACCCGTTCACCACGCTGCAGCCGCAGTTGGGTGTCGTGCGGCGCGGGGAGCGCGAGTTGGTCCTGGCCGACATCCCGGGCTTGATCGAGGGGGCGCACGCCGGCCACGGGCTCGGCAACGACTTCCTGCGGCACGTCGGGCGCTGCCGCCTGCTGGTGCAGGTCGTGGACGTGGCGGGGGTCGAGGGCCGCGACCCCGTCGCCGACTATGAGCTGGTGCAGCGCGAGTTGCGGTTGCACTCGCCGGAGCTGGCGGAGCGGCCGCGGGTCGTGGTGGGCAACAAGGCGGACCTGCCCGCGTTTGCGGACGGGTGGGCGCGCCTGCGGGCCGCCCTGCCGGCCGCTACGCCTGCCTTTGCCGTCTCGGCGGCCCAGCGCCAGGGGACCGACGAGTTGGCGGAGTGGCTCCTGGGGCGGATCGCGGCGCTGCCGCCGCGCCTCCCCCTGACCCCCACGCCGCCGGAGGGGCCCCCGGTGGTCTCGCCGCGGGGGATGGTGGGCGTGGAGGTGGAGGCGCCGGGCCGCTTCCGGGTGCGGGGGGAGGCGGTCGAACGCGTCGTGTCCATGGCCGACCTCGACAACGCCGAGGCGGTGGACTACCTGTACGGTCGTCTGCTGCGCCTCGGGGTGCCCGCCCGCTGGCGCCGGGCCGGGGCTGGCGAGGGCGATGTGGTGCGCATCGGGGCGTGGTCCTTCCGCCTCGGCGGCGACGGGCTGCCGCTGCTCCCCGGGGGGCGCGGCGGGGAGGCCGCCGGGGAGGGCGAGCCCGAGTGAGCGGCCCGGCGGCGCCGGGCGGGCCGGGGGCGGCCCGGCTCGGCATCTTCGGCGGGACCTTCGACCCCATCCACCTGGGTCACCTGGCGATCGCCGAGGAGGCCCGTGTCCGCCTGGGCCTGCGGCGGGTGCTGTTCGTCCCGGCGGCCGCACCGCCCCACAAGGGCGGGGAGGCGGTGGCCGGCGCGGCCGACCGCCTGGCGATGGTGCGGGAGGCGGTGGCCGGCAACCCCGCCTTCGCCGCGGACGACCTGGAGCTGCACCGCCCCGGCCCGTCCTACACGGTGGACACGGTCGAATTGCTCGCGGCCCGCCACCCCGAGGCGGAACTCTTCTACCTGCTGGGATCGGACAGCGTCGTGCAACTGCACACCTGGCACCGCCCCCGCCGTCTGTATGCGCTGACGACGCTGGTCGCGCTGATCCGGCCGGGCTGGCCTGCCGGGGACATCCAGGCCTGGCTGGCGGTCCAGCCGGCGGATGCCCGCCCACGCCTGATCACGTTGGAGGTGCCGGGGTTGGACATCGCCTCGCGCGATCTCCGGCGGCGGGTGGCGTCCGGCCTGTCGATCCGCTACCTTGTGGCCGAGGGCGTGCGCGACTGGATCCAGCGGCGCGGCCTGTACGGCCCGCCCACGCCCTGAGCGGCAAATCGGCTGGGACGGGGGGCGCCATGCCCGATCAGGCAGAGGTGCGCGGGGCGCTGTGGCGGCAGCTCCGCGCGGGGCGGGCGGCGCACTCCGAGCGGGTCGCCGCGACGGCGGCGGCCTTGGCCGGCCGCCACGGGTTGCCGGCGGCGGCGGCGGAGCTCGCGGGCCTGCTCCACGACTGGTACAAGGAAGTGCCGCCCGCGGAGATCCTCGACCTGGCCCGGGGCTGCGGCGCGTTCCCGGCGGGACTCGCCCCGGCGCAGGTGGTCGCCGAGGCGCTGCACGGGCCGGTGGCGGCGCGCCTGCTGCCGCGGCGCTGGCCGGACCTGCCGCCGGAGGTGCTCACCGCCGTCGACCGCCACACCACGGGTGACCCGGAGATGACCGCCTTCGACGCGCTGCTCTACGTCGCGGACCTCGTGGAGCCGGCGCATGCCTATCCGGGCGTGGACGCCCTGCGGGCGATGGCCGGGAGCGATCTGTGGGGCGCCGTGCTGGCGGGGATGGACCAGACCCTGGTCCACGTCCTGCGCCGCGGCCGGCGCATCGACGCGCGGACGGTGGCCGCGCGCAACGCCCTGCTGTACCGGCGGGCCGGGGCCGATGCCCCGGCGGGATAGGCCGGTGCCAGTGCCCGCTCACCGGCTGCCGGAGGCAGTGGCGCGGGCGCGGCTTCCTCGC
>DAHWHV010000046.1 GCA_027335545.1 Clostridia bacterium | reverse complement strand
GGCGACCCGCGCCAGCTCCCAGACCCGCGCCGGCGAGGCCCCCCCGTCCACCCCCAGTGCGCGCAGCCGCAACCCCGCCGCCTGGCAGTCCCGCCCCAGGGCCCCCGCCTCCTCCCCGCCCTCCCCCGGGCCCAGGCGGATGCCCACCGCCCCCAGGCCGCAGCGGCGGGCGAGGGCCACGGGGTCCAGGGCGCTGGGCACCCACGCGCCCGTCAGGATCATCGACCCATCCCTCCCCCGGCGTCGGCGCTTGGGGCCGGGTCCCTGGGCGCGGGCGCGGCGCTGGTGCCGCAGCGGAACCGCCCGGGCCGGGGTGCCGCCACCCACCGAAGCCCCAGGCCCCATGGCGTGTCGGCGGTGGCCGCCCGTGGCCCGTGGGGCAGCGCCCGCCGTCTGCGCCCCCGGTCCCCTCCGCCGCCCCCGGGGCCGGGCCTGCACCGCCGGCGCCCCCCCCCGTGCAGGGGCCGGCAGCCCTCAGGAGGCCTGGGCTGGGAAGACGAGGCCGGCGCCCGCCTGGGGACCCCGGCGCGGACAGCCGGACACCGGATGCAGACTGGGCCCGTAGGGGAGCGCCGCCACCGTCCCCTGTGGCGGCGCTCCCCTACCGCAGCCGCAGGCTCCCGTCCCGCAGACCGGCGTAGAGCTCGCCGACGGCCCGCCGGTCCACGGGCAGCCCGACCGGCTGGCGGGTGAGCCCGGAGAGGTGCATGGCGTTGGCGAGTTCCAGCGCCGCCAGGCCGTCCTCCCCGTCGGCCACCAGGGGCGTGCCCTCCCGGATCGCCTCGGCGAAGCGGGAGATCACCGCGCCCGTGGTGTTGCCCGCCCGCTCCACCGCGACCTCCTCCCAGCGACCCTCGAAGGGCATGCGCTCCGGGGACTGCAGGATGTCCTCGGAGACGGGGCGCGGGTAGTGACAGACCAGGAGGCGGCCGTCGCGCAGCTGCAAGCGCCCGGACTCGCCGCTGACCTCCAGAGACCTCCGCCCCAAGGGATCCGAGGTGGAGGCCCGGTACGAGCCGAGCTTGCCCCCGTGGTATTCCAGGACGGCCGTGACGGTGTCCTCCACCTCGATGCGGTGGACGCGCGTGCGCAGGGTCGCCGTGACCGCCGTCGGGTTGCCGCCGATCCAGCGGAGCAGATCGAGGTCGTGCGGCGACTGGTTGGCCAGGATGCCCCCGCCCTCGCCGCGCCAGGTCGCGCGCCAGTCGCCGCTGCCGTAGTACGCCTGCACGCGGTACCACGCCGTGGAGACCATGTCCACGTCGAAGAGCGCCCCGAGCATCCCGGAGCCGACGATCTCCCGCGCCCGCGCGTGCAGCGGCTCGAGCCGGCGTTGGAACATCACCCCCAGGAGCGTCCCGGCCGCGCGGGCGGCCGCGACCATCCGATCGCCCTCGGCGGCCTCGACCGCCAGCGGCTTCTCCGAGAGGACGTGGAGCCCCCGGGCCGCCGCGCCGATCGCCAGCTCGGCGTGGAAGGGGTGCGGCGTCCCGATCAGCACCGCCTCGACCGCCCCGCTGTCCAGCAGGTCCGTGGGCACCGCGTACGCCGGGCACCCCGCCTCCTCGCCCGCGGCGTCCGCCCGGGCGCGCGCCACGTCAGCGACCGCCGTGACCCGGACCTCCGGCAGTTGCAGCGCCGTCCGCAGCAGGCCGCTACCGCGGCCCCCCACGCCGATCACCCCGATG
>DAHWHV010000043.1 GCA_027335545.1 Clostridia bacterium | reverse complement strand
GCCCTCCGGCGGCCGCGACGCGCTGGGGCGGCGCGCCGTCCCCCCAGCCGGGGCGCTGCGTTCGGCCGGTGCCGGGGAGCCGGGGGCCGGGGAGGCCGGTGCCGGAGGGCGTGAGGGGCCGCCCCCCGGCGGCCCCTCACGCCTGTGCCTCCTCCGCGGAGACGTGGCGTTGGCCGGAGCGGCGGGGCTCGGCGGGGACGACCTCCGGGGCCGCCTCCCCGGCGGCCTGCATGCGCCGCAGCAGCCGCGCCCGCAGGACGTCGGCCACGCCGCGGTGCGACTCCAGGCCGGCCAGGTTGTTGAGCTCGTACGGGTCCGCCTCCAGGTCGTAGAGGAACTGCTCGACGTAGCGCTCGGCGCCCGGGTGCTCCCCACCGCGGCGGTCGGGGGCGTCCACCCCGTACTTCCAGCGGTGGGTGCGCACCGCCCGGCCCACCTGCGCCTCGCTGACCTGCACGAAGGCCTCCTCCGGCCAGCCGGCGCGCTCCCCGCGCAGCAGGGGCAGGAACGAGCGGCCCTGCATCGTCGCGGGGACCGGGAGGCCGCAGGCCTGCAGCAGTGTCGGCGCCAGGTCCACCAGGCTGACCAGCTCCCCCACGCGCCCGCCGCCGTCGAAGCCCGGGCCGCGCAGGGCGCCGGGCACGTGGATCGAGCTCTCGTGGCAGGAGCGCTTGTACTCGCCGTTGCGCGTCTTGAAGTGGTTGCCGTGGTCGGAGGTGAAGAGCACGATGGTGTCGCGGTCCAGGCCCAGGCTCTTGAGCGCGTCCAGCATGCGGCCAAAGGCCTCGTCCAGGCGCTTGACCATGCCGAAGTACCCGCCGAGGTGCTGGGGCGCCGAGCGGCCCAGCGCCGCCAGGTCGGGGGGCACCCAGCGCCCCGTGTAGGGCTCCCGGTACCCGTCGGGGGGCGGGTAGTCGTCGAGGTGGTTCTGGTGGTGGGGTTCCAGGTAGGAGACCATGAGCAGGAAGGGGTCGGCGCGGTGGCGGTCGATGTGGCGGATGGCGGCATCCGTCAGGGCGTCCACCCGGTAGCCCGGCAGGTGGACCTCTGCGCCCAGGGTGTCGTAGACGGTGGTGTGGTAGGCGTCGGAGGTGTGCTCCAGGGCGTTGCTGGCCAGCCACTCCTGGTAGCCGCCCCGCTCCTCCGGGGCCACGGCCCCGCCCCCGCGGCTGCGCGCCAGGTGCCACTTGCCGATATAGCCGGTCCGGTAGCCGGCGTCCCCGAAGCAGCCGGCGAGGGTCACCGCGTCGGCCCGCAGCCCGATGCCGTTGCGGAACACCCCCGTGGTCGTCGCGTACTGGCCCGTTTGCAGGCAGGAGCGCGCCGGCCCGCAGACCGGCTGGCAGGTGAACAGGAGCGGCAGGTGCGTCCCGTGTTGGGCGAAGCGGTCGAAGTTGGGGGTCAGCCCCAGCGGGTTCCCGCCCAGGCCCGTGGTGTCCCAGCGCTGCTGGTCGGTAAAGAAGATGACGACGTTGGGGCGGTCGCGGCGGTGGGGCGGCACGGCGATCCCTCCTCAAAGGTTGCGCGGAGCCCAAGGTTGCGCGGAGATCGCGCGCAGCTTGCGCGGCCCGCTGCGCGGGCGCGGGGCGGGGGCGACCGGGGGGCCGCCGCGCGGCTCGGCGCTGCCTTCCGCCCCGCCGCGTGCCGCCCAGGGGCGGACGAACCGGCCCTACGGCGAGGGGGTTGCACGGAGCCGACGCCATCCCTGCCGCGGTGCTGCAAGCCCCCCATGCCGGCGGGGCCGGCGCCACGCGGCATGAAAAAGCCGGCGGGGCGGCGAAGACCTCGCCCGCTGGCGGTGGGTGAAGCAGGTCGAAGTTACTTTGGTGCTCAGAGCCCGCGTGCAAGTCTGACCCCGACGCCTTGTTGAGCACCACACATTGTCGCCACCCGCAAGGGTGAGCACGTACGGGAGTACACCCGTGAATCGAGGCGTCGCGCCCACCGCCAGGAGTTGACGCC
>DAHWHV010000024.1 GCA_027335545.1 Clostridia bacterium | reverse complement strand
CTCGGGGAGGGCCTCGGCGCGACGCTCCGCGCCGAGCCGCTGCAGCCACTCGCCCACCGCCCCGCCCGCCTCCAGCGCCACCGGCAGGGGCCCGCTCCCGTCCCCGGCGCGGGCGGCCCCGACCTCCAGCGCGAGCCGCAGCAGGGTCAGCGCCGGCAGACGGCCCTCGGCGCCCGTCTCCTCCCACTGCTGCGCCAGGGCCGCCAGGGAGGCGCCGTCGACGCGCACCCATCCCGAGCGCAGGCGGACCAGGGGCTCGTGGCTGCGGACCAGGGCCTCGAAGTCCGCCACGCTAACGGGCTCACCCCCGAGCGCCACCTCCCAGCGGAAGGCCGTCAGCGCCTGCAGGGACAGGGCAGAGCCCGCCGACGCGGCCGGCTCGCCCAGATGCAGGCGGGCGCTCGGGGCTTCCGGCTCGGGCCGCCACCACGACGGCACCACCACCTCCACGCCTGCCGCGCGGAGCCTGACCTGGGCCGTCTCCAGGAGTTCCACCGCCTCCTGCCCGGACAGCTCCAGGGACGCTGCATCCAGGCTGGGGAGGGCCCGCGCCAGCGGGGCGAAGCAGCGGGCGGCCGCCTGCACGGCCGTAATGGCGCCCCCGCGCAGCCGCCGGACCTCGGCCGGCGCGTCGGGGGCAAACAGGGCGGCCAGCGGCCAGAGGGTCCCCGTCGCCCGCCCCGTGGACTCCAGGACCTGCAGCAGGCCGGTCAGCGGCCAACGGGCGGCGGCGGCCGGCGCGGACGCGGCGGGCTCGGGATCGTCCAGCCGGAGGATCAGGCGCACGGCCGGCGCCGGGGCCTCCGCCGCCGCGGCCCCCCAGGCCTCGATCTCCCCCAACAGCAGGCGCGGCGCCTGCAGGGGCAGCGGGCGCGACGCCAACAGGCCCAGGGCCCAGCGCTCCGCCGGCAGGTGCCCCCGCAGCCCGCGGCCCATTCGCGCCTGCACCGCCCGCAGGGAGCGACGGACGCAGAGATCGACGCAGAAGGCCACGAATTCCGCCACGAAGCGGTCGGACGCCTCCGGGGCGGCCAGCGGCCCGGCACGGCCCCCGGGTTCGGGGACTGCCGCCCGCACGGCCAGGCAGGCGGGGGGCACCGCCGCCGCCAGGGAGGCCCGCCATTCGCCCAGCCGATGCGCCAGGGCCCCGGGGACGCCGCCCGGCCCGGCCGCAGGGGGCCACAGGGGCAGCCAGGCCGGGGTGGGCACGCCGTGGCGGCGGAGGAGTCCCGGCGCGAAGCGGCCCGCGGCGCACAGGGCCAGGGCCAGTTGGGCCACTTGGCGTAGGAAGCGGGCGTCTCCCCCCAGGGCGAGGTCGGGCGGCGTCTCCCCCCAGGGGTGGTCGCCGCCGACGCCCGGCCGTCCCACCGGGCCGAACAGGAGCCCGGCCAACACGTCGTCCGGGACGGCCAGGCCGGGGATGGTAAAGGGAACGAGCGGGAATTCCCCCTCCGCCGGCCCCCCCGCCTCGGGCGCGGGCACCGGCTCCCAGCGCCCGGGCGAGTCCGCCGCAGTGCGCGCAGGCCGCGCCGGGAGGCGCAGGACCAGCGGCGCCGGGGCGCGCCGGGC
>DAHWHV010000186.1 GCA_027335545.1 Clostridia bacterium | reverse complement strand
GGGCACTCCTGCCCCGCCGCGACTAGCGCAACCGCGCGGCGCGCCTGCTCCGCCGCTCCCCGCAGCGACGGCCCCAAGGGCCGCGGCGCCCGGAGGCCAGCGCCAGTCCCCACCCCAGCATCGGCCACGCCGGCCAGAAGTACCCCCGGCCGCTGAGGGCCCACACGCCCACCATCCCGGCCGCCGCCACGCCGTAGTTGAGCCAGGGGCGGAAGGGGGTCCGCCCACCCACGCCAGCGGAGACGACGGGGGCCGGCGCGGGCGCCGGGGCCTCCGGCGGGAGATCGCCCCGGACGGCGTCCAGGTCCCCCTCCGTCCGGGCGGCGAACGCCCGGCGCGTGCGCTCCTCCAACTCGCCCACGGTGAGCCGCCCCGCCTGGTAGTGGCGCTGCAGCGCGGCCACCACCCGTTCGCGCTCGGCATCCCCCACCCGCAGGCCGCCCGGCTGAGTCACCGCCACCGCCCCCCGCCCCACGGCATCGCCCCCAGGGTCCTTCCCCCACGATAGCCCGTGCCCCACTCCATGTATACGGCAGGGCGTAACGGCAACGAAACGAACGCGGCGGGGTCCGTTCGTGCGGGGCACGGGCCCGGTCCCACGGCGACCGGCGCCAGGGGCCACACCCCGCGGCGCACCCCGCAGCGGGCGCAAACCTGTCCCGGGCTCGGGCCGCCGCAAGCGGGCGCAACCGGACAGGGGTGGACCGGCGGGCGTCTCCCGAGGGGCACTCGGCGCCACGGTTCCCAGGCACCACGTTCCAACGAACCGCGGGAGGTTGCAGCCGCGGGGTCGAGAATGCCGGAAAACCGCGGGCTATAGCCGGTGGGCACCGGCTACCGCAGGTCCGGCGGCTGGAGGGCGTCCCACTGCCTGGGCGCGGCGACGCTCCCGGCAAGCGATCCCTACACGCACGCCCCGTGCGGACGATCCCTGACCGGCGGTCCCTGACAGACGCTCCCCGACGAACGAACGATGGAGGGCTGCAGACGTGGGTAGCATCAAGCAGTCGGTGACCTGGGGCCTGGCCCGGCGGGCCGGGGCGGACCCGGCCGAGGCGATCCGCAAGGTCGCCGCACTGGGCTTTGTGGCGATCGAGATGGCGCCGGAGGAGCACTGGGCGGCGATCCGGGCCGCGGGCCTGGCGATTCCCATCGTCAGCGGCCACCGCTCACTCGGGGATGGCTTGAACAAGCCAGAGAACCACGACCGGATCGAGGCCGAACTGCGGGAGAACATCCGCAAGGCCGCCGCGCACGGCATCCCGTCCCTGATCACCTTCAGCGGCAACCGCAATGGCCAAGACGACGGCCGCGGCCTGGAACTCTGCGCGCAGGGCCTGCGCCGCGTGATCCGGGACGCCGAGGAGCACGGGATCAACCTCTGCATGGAACTCCTCAACAGCAAGGTCAACCACCCGGACTACCAGTGCGACCACACGGCCTGGGGCGTGCAGTTGTGTGAGGCGGTGGGGTCCCCCCGCTGCAAACTCCTCTACGACATCTACCACATGCAGATCATGGAGGGAGACCTGATCCGCAACATTCGCGACCACCTCGCGCACATCGGACACTTCCACACGGCGGGCAACCCCGGCCGCCACAACCTCGACGACCAGCAGGAGATCTTCTATCCCGCCGTCATGCGCGCGATCGCCGCTACGGACTATGCGGGCTACGTCGGCCACGAGTTCAGCCCGACGGGCGACGCCGTGGCGGCGTTGCAGGAGGCCTTCCGGGCTTGCGACGCCTGAGCCGCGACCTCGCGCCCGGAGGGGCCCCGCGACCCTGGTGACCCCGGACGCACGGCTGGGACTGGTCCCGACGTGGGCGCCCGATGGGCCCGCCCGCGCCCCCCAGGGTTCCGGGGGGCGCGGGGTGCCGCTGTGCGGAGTGCATCGCGCCCCACCGCGGGCGAGGGGAGGGAGCCCGGCTGCAGGCCATCACCCTGCGCCAACCGTGGGCGGCGCTGGCGGCGTGCGGTGCCAAGCGCTATGAGACGCGCTCCTGGGCGACGCGCCACCGCGGGCCGCTGGCCATCCACGCCTCGGCCCGCTGGCGCGCGGCGGACCGGGTGCTACTGGCGTTGGAGCCCTGGCGCTCGGCGCTCGGCCCGGCCCCCGGCGCTGGGGTCGACCTGCCGCTAGGCAGGGTGCTAGCCGTCGTGCAGGTCACGGCGTGCGTGCCCACGGCCAGCCTCGCCCCCGACTACCCGGAATCCGTCTTCGGCGACTTCGCCCCCGGCCGCTGGGCCTGGCGCCTGGAGGGGGTCCGCCTCCTGGAGCCGTCGCTGCCGGCCCGCGGTCGCTTGGGCCTGTGGTCGCTGGACCTTGCCGCAGAGGGAGGTTCACGTTCTGTGTTGGTCCGCCAATGACTTCGTATACACAGACACGAACTCCCGCAGCATGATGGCAAGTGCAGTCCAACTCTACACACACATCGTGTGGCACAAGAGCAACATCACGGCCCTGCCGAGTACAACGTACATAGGCTGCGGATTCGTAAAGGGCAGACATACTACCCCTTCCGCTTCACAGTAGAGGGCCAAGTATGTATCGCTTTCTGAGGGATTCGCAGATGGACGAACGGGCGAGGGAGGTCATTGCTTCAATATGCTCAGCACTGATCCCATGGAACGTGGCATCTCCTACAGTCACCGACACCAATGGAAGCGAGCCAGGGAGTGTTTCGAACAGGCCACCATTCTGACGTGCGGCGGTGCACCCTCCTGCTGAAGAACCCCACCGGCAGAGAGATCCTGGGCAACATCGCGGCGATCGTCATGCTGCTGGACGATAGGACGCGGCCTCTCCATGTGCCCCGGGCCATGGGGCCAGTGTTCGAGGCCATCCTGCGTGGCGCCCGGGTCTCACCGGACGCCTACACCCAAACCGCCTCCCTGCCGAGTCCCCTGACCCTCGCAGCGCGCACCGTGCGCGCGCGTTGGCTGGGGCGAGCTGGCGTGTCGAGCCGGCATGTAAGGTTGGGCCCGGCGGGCGCGTCTCAGGGGGCAGAGGCCGGAGAACGCCGGTGGGGGGGTGACCCGGACGGAGGCCGAGGAACGACTGCACCTAGTGCTCGCCATGCAGGGCGACCCGGACGCCTTTGCCGCCCTGGTGGCGCCGCGGCGGCCACGGCTGCTGCTGTTGCTGGCCGCCGCCATCGGCGACTGGCACGAGGCCGAGGACGGGCTGCAGGAAGCCCTGTGGCAGGCATTCACCCGCCTGCGCACCCTGCGAGCCGCCGATGCCTTCGACGGTTGGCTGCGGGCGGTCGTGCTGAACGAGGCGCGGGACCGGCTGCGCCAGGCCGGGGCGCGGACCCGGCGCGAGGGCCTGCCGGCGGGGGGCCTGGCGGAGATCGAGCGACTCCCTGGGCGGCGGGATGCGGGGGCCGAGTCGGAGCCCGGTCAGGACCCGCTGACGTCGGGGGCCAGCGGGGTCCTCGCGGCCATCGCGCTGCTGCCGCCGGCCGAGCGCCGGGTCGGGACCCTGGTTTGGCTGGCGGGCCTCTCTCCACGCGAGACCGCGGGCACGCTCGGCGTGCCCGCGGGACGGGTCCATACGGCCCTGCATCGGGCCCGCCGCCGCTTCCGCTGGCTGTTCTACCGGCCCGACGACTACCGAAGGGACGTGGACACCGTGCCTGGGGAGAGCGTCGCCCTGGCCTGCTACGCGGTCGACCCGGAGCGACTGCTGGCCCATTGGAGCCGGACGCGCCCGGACCTGCGCGCGACGCCCGTCGAGCCCCACCGCAGCGACGCCGCGGTGAAGATCGGGCTCTTCTGGGAGGCACCTGCCCTCGCAGCGGCGCCGCCTCAGGCGTCCGTGGCCCTGCCGCTCGACCAGCTGGCGGAGGCGGCGGGGTTCGACCTCGAACCCTTCGGGGACCGGCTGCGGCGCTTCTCCTGGGGCGGGCGGCCATACTTTCTGCCGTACCGGGACACGCCCCACGCCGTGCTGTACAACGCGGACCTCCTGGGGCGCCTGGGCCTGCCCCTGCCGCCGGC
Organism: Clostridia bacterium; assembly: GCA_027335545.1. The sequence continues at coordinate 2,232 of DAHWHV010000186.1, read as the reverse complement.
CGACTGGACTTGGGAGGAGTTCTTTGGCTATTGCGACCGCTGCAAGGCGGCGGGAATACCCGCGCTCACCACCCAGACGCCCTGCGGCTTCGAACTGGCCTACGTCGCGGAGCAATTGGGCTGCACGGAGACCGACTGGACCGCCCTGCCCGAGGCGGTGGACTTCACCCGCCGTTGGAACGCCAAGGGCTACGCGGCGCCGTTCCACGGCTGGATCGGGCAGGCGTTCTTCGAGGGGCGGACCGCCTTCTACTGCTTCCAGGCGGGGCAGCCCTCCTCGCTGATCGAGCGCTGGGGCAGCCGCTTCCGCTGGGGCATCGCCCCCATGCCGCGGTTCGCGCGCTCCGACCCACACCTCACGCTCTGGCACCGGGTAGCTGTGTCGGTACGCGGGGTCGCGCCGGATCCGCTGGCGGCCTTCCGGGTGGTCCAGGCGCTGTTCACCGACGGGCCCCCACTGCGGGGCGACGAACTGCCGGCACACCGGACGCCGGCGGCCCTGGGGGCGTGGCGGGAGCAGCCGCTGCCTCTGGGCAAGGAATGCCTGTGGGAGCTGGACCGCGCGACCGGGCCCCTCGGCGTGACCCGCCTGCTGCCATGCCTGCCCGATGCGGGCATTACGTTCTGGGACCTGCTCATGGACCGCGTCTCGCTGGAGGAGGCCCTGGCGACGCTCCGGGCCGCTGGCTCCGCGCACCAGGCCGGGGCGCCGCTGCAGTACGCCGAGAACTGACGGCGCGGGGGCACTGGGCGAGGGGCCGCCCGTCCAGAGGCGCTGGCCGGGCGGGGTCGTGGCCGGACCCGCCTGCGGCAGGTGGGCCTGGCGGTCGGCAGCACCCCCTGGAGGGGCTGGCGGCCCCGGGGCGCGGGTCCAGCGGAGCGGCCGCCTGGGCCCCCGTCCCCCGGGGCCTTCTCCCCCTCGGCCGTCGCGCACCGCACCGGGACGGTCACGGGCCGCGCTCACTTCCCCCCGGGGTCGTCGCCTCCGGGGTGGAGCCGGCCCACCCGAGCGCGCCGCGGAGGCGCCGGCCCGCCGCGCTGGCTACGGTCCGGTGGCTCCTCCGGTCGTCCACGCCGCGCCGCGACCGGAGCGCGGTGGGGCCGCGACCCGACGGCCCCCGCGTCCGCCCGTACTGCCCCACGGCCTCTGGCCGCACCACCGCCAACCCCGGCTCCCGCCACGCCCGCAGCGCCTGGGGCAGGAGCCAGAGCGGGGCGAGGCACTGCCCGGCCGCCGCGACGAACAGCGCCCCCCGCACGCCGACGGCCCCGGCCAGCACCCCGGCCACCAGGGCCCCCACGGCCCCCAGCGTCCCGCCCCACCAGGCGCCCGCCCCACCGACGCGGCCCAGGCGGTCCGGTGGCGTCACCGTCTGGCGCACCACGTTGGCGTGCACGTCAAAGACCGTGCCGGCCAGGTCGCCGCAGAATTGGGCCACGAGCAGGGCCGCGAAGGCCGCGGCCACCGGACCGCGGGCCAGCGGGACCAGCCAGGCGAGGGCCCCCGCCAGCAGCGGGGCCAGCAGCAGCGAGCGCCGCGCCCCCAGGCGCCGCAGGAGCCAGGGGGCCGCGAGGCTGCCCAGCAGGGCGCCCGCCCCACCCCCCGTGATCAGCACCCCCAGGGCCAGCGGCGACAGGTGCAACGTGCGGAGCGCATACAGTTCGTACAGGGCCCCGAAGAAGCCACCGCACAGGGCCTGGGTGCCCACGGTCAGCGCCAGCGGGCGCAGGACGGGGTGGGCGAGGATGAAGCGGAAGCTGGCCAGCGCCTGCCCCCGCCCGGGGACCGCCGCGGCCGGAGGCGTCGGCGGGCGCTCCGGAGCGCGGATCAGCAGCAGCGACGCCGCGGAGGCGAGGTAGGAGACCGCGTCGCAGAGGATCGCCAAAGGCCCGCCGACCCATTGGATGAGCAGCCCCATCAGCGCCGGACCGCCCGTCTCCCCCACGGCCGAGGCACCCGCCACCAGGGAGTTGCCCTCGGGCAGCCGGTCGCGCGCGACGAAGTCGGGCAGCCAGGCCTGGTCGGCCACGTCGAACACGACCGAGGCGCCCCCGACCAGGGCGACCACCAGGGCGATCTGCAGGAAGCTCAGGCGGTGCAGCAGGGCCGCGACGGGAATCGTCAGCAGGGCCAGGGCCCGGAAGAGGTCGCAGGCCACCATGAGCGGTCGCCGCCGCCACCGGTCCGCGGCGACCCCGGCCCACGGCGCCACTCCGATGGCGGCCAGGCTG